>NZ_JBFRCU010000148.1:0-9543 GCF_052113205.1 Inquilinus sp. YAF38
TGGCGGGGCGCGGTATAAGCTCGCGCCCGAGCCCGCCGGGCCGGCGGGCCAGCCGGAGGAACGAGATGAGACGAGGCATCTGCGCCGCCGCGGCGCTGCTTCTCACCCTCAGCGGCCCGGCCGTGGCCGAGATTGACGTGCTGCGCCGGGCGCCGGAGCTGATCCAGGCGGTCGACGCCAATGATGTCGACAAGGTCCGCACCCTGCTGCTGAGCGGCACGCCGCCCAACGCGACCGATCTCAACGGCCGCACCGCGCTGGTGATCGCCGCCCGCGACGGCCGCACCGCGCTGGTGCGCGAGCTGCTGCGCTTCGGCGCCCAGCCGGACCTGGCGGATTCGCTGGGCAACACGCCGCTGTTCTGGGCGGCGGACACCGGCGACGCCGGCATCGTCCGGGCGCTGCTGGACGGCAAGGCCAACCCGAACCGCCCCAACCGCGAGGGCCTCACCCCGCTGATGGCAGCGGCCCGTGGCGGCAGCCTGCCGGCGGTGGAGGCGTTGCTGGCAGGCGGCGCCAACCCGCGGTTGCAGGATTTCACTGGCCGTTCCGCCCTGGGCTGGGCCCAGACCAGCCGGTCGCGCTCGGTCGCGTCGCGATTGCGCAAGGCCGGTGTGTCGGACTGAGTTGGAGGATGCGACAGACGGGGCGCGGGTTGCGGTCCGCGCCCCGTCCGCTTAGGAGTCCCGGTCGTCGAGGGGCAGCAATGACGACCGGGACCGAGACGGGGCCGTGGGGCGGCCCCGTCTCACGGATGCTCCGCCTGGGGGAAGGCGGGCCCCGTTTCCGCTGCCGGCTGATTGCGATCGCGCCAGGCGATCAGCCGGTAGAACATCGGAATGAAGAAGGTGGCGATGACGGTGGCGGCGAGCATGCCGCCGATCACCCCGGTGCCGATGGAATGGCGGCTGGCCGAGCCGGCGCCGCTGGCGATGGCCAGCGGCAGGCAGCCCAGGATGAAGGCCAGCGAGGTCATGACGATCGGCCGGAAGCGCAGCTTCGCCGCCTCCAGCGCCGCGTCGAAGGCGCTCATCCCCTCCTCGCGCTTCAAGACCGCGAACTCGACGATCAGGATCGCGTTCTTGGCGGCGAGGCCGATCAGGGTGACAAGGCCGATCTGAAAGTAGACGTCGTTCTGCAGCCCGCGCAGCCAGACCGCGACCAGCGCCCCGAACAGGGCGAAGGGCACGGCGGTCAGCACCGCGATCGGCAGCGACCAGCGTTCGTACTGTGCCGCCAGGATCAGGAACACCATGACCAGGCCGAACAGCAGCGCCTGGTTGCCGGAGCCGCCGGTCGACTGCTCCTGGAAGGCCGAGCCGGTCCAGGCCAGGGCGTAGCCCTGGGGCAGCACCTCCTTGGCCAGCTGCTCCATCGCCGCGATCGACTGGCCGGAGGAGAAGCCCGGGGCCGGGCCGCCCATGATCTTCGCCGCCGAGAAGATGTTGAAACGCTCGACCTGGTCGGGGCCGACGACCCGCCGGCTCTTCACCAGCGCATCGATCGGGATCATGGCGCCGCCATCGGCGCGGATGAAGACCTGCTTCAGATCCTCCGGCCGCTGGCGGAAGCTGCCTTCCGACGCCAGGCTGACCCGGTAGTTGCGGCCGTACAGCGTGAAATCGTTGACGTAGAGGCTGCCGAAGGTGGCCTGCATCGCCTCGAAGATCGACGAGATCGGCACGCCCAGCGCCCGCGCCTTCTCGCGGTCGACGTCGAGCTTGTACTGCGGGATGGCGATGTTGAACTGGGACCGCACGCCGGCCAGGTCCGGCCGCTTGGCCGCGGCCTCGACCAGCTTCTGCGTCGCCGCGGCCAGGGCCGGATAGCCGGCGCCGGTGCGGTCCTGGACATAGGCTTCGAAACCGCCGGTCGTGCTCATGCCCATGATCGGCGGCGGGTTGAAGGCCAGCACCATCGCGTCCTTGATGCCGGCGTTCATGCCCATGAACGGACCCGGCAGGTTGCGCGCGTCCAGCGCCGGGTCGGTGCGCTGCGACCAGTCCTTCAGCGGCACGAAGACGACGCCGCCATAGGTCTTCTGCGCCGCCGACAGCAAGTCGAAGCCGGGCACGTCGATGCTTTCGCTGACCGCCGGGTGCTGCCGGATGTTCCGGGTCGCCTCGGACAGCGCCGTCTTGGTCCGCTCCAGCGAGGCGGCGGGCGGCAGGAAGGCGGCGACGATCAGGTAGCCCTGGTCCTCGTCCGGCACCAGCGAGCCCGGGATCTTCTGGAACAGGTAGCCGGCCACCCCGGCGAAGCCGGCAAACAGCAGGAGGCCGATGGCGAAGCGCTTGAGGAAGAAGCGTACCCCGGCGGTGTAGGCCGCGGTGATGCCGTCGAACACCCGGTTGAACCAGCGGAACGGCAGCGCCGGCTCGTGGTGGCCGGGCTTGAGGATCAGGGCGCACAGCGCCGGGGTCAGCGTCAGCGCGACGATGCCGGAGATGGTGACCGAGACCGCGATGGTGACGGCGAACTGGCGGTACATCTCGCCGGCCAGCCCGCCCATGAAGGCGACCGGCACGAACACGGCGCAGAGCACCAGGACGATGGCGATGACCGGGCCCGAGACCTCGTCCATCGCCTTCCGCGCCGCTTCCTTCGGCGGCAGCTTCTCGGTGCGCATGATGCGCTCGACATTCTCGAGCACCACGATCGCGTCGTCGACGACGATGCCGATGGCGAGGATCAGGCCGAACAGCGTCAGCAGGTTGATCGAGAAGCCGAGGATGTACATCCCGGCGAAGGTGCCGAGGATCGAGATCGGCACCGCGATCACCGGGATCAGCGTCGCCCGCAGGTTCTGCAGGAAGACGAAGACCACCAGCACGACCAGCACCATCGCCTCGATGAAAGTCTTGATCACCTCGTCGATCGAGACCTGGACGAAGCGGGTGGTGTCATAGGGGATGGCGTAGGTGATGCCGTCGGGGAAAGCCTGCTTCAGCTCCTCCATCCGCGCCTTCACCCCCGCCGCCGTCTCCAGCGCGTTGGCGCCGGGCTGCAGGTAGATGCCGATCGCCGCGGCCGGCTTGCCGTTGTAGTTGGCGGCGGAGTTGTAGGCCTGGGCGCCGAGCTCGACCCGCGCCACGTCCTTCAGCCGCAGCGTCGCCGCGTTGCGGTCCGACTTCAGGATGATGTTCTCGAACGCCTCGGCGTTCGGCAGGCGGCCGTCGGTCGTCGCCGAATAGGTGAAGGCGAGGCCGCTCGCATCCGGCTCCTCGCCGAAGCGGCCGGCGGCGAACTGGGCGTTCTGCTCGCGGATCGCGGCGGAGACGTCGCTGGGCGTCAGGCTGTACTGCGCCAGCTTGTCCGGCCGCAGCCAGATCCGCATCGAATAGTCCTTGCCGGCGCCGAACAGCGTGGCGTCGCCGACGCCGGGCACACGCTTGAGGTCGTCGATGACGTTCAGCAGCGCGTAGTTGTTCAGGTAGATCGGGTCGTACTGCCCGCTTTCGTCGTGCAGGATCACCGCCTGCAGGATCGAGCTCGACTTCTTGTCGACGCGCACGCCGGTGCGCTGCACCTCCTGCGGCAGGGTCGGCAGCACGCGCTGGACGCGGTTGTTGACGTTGATCGTCGCCTGGTCGGGGTCGGTGCCGATCTTGAAGGTGACGGTCAGCGTCATGGTGCCGTCGCCGGTGTTCGTCGATCGCATGTACAGCATGTTGTCGACGCCGTTGATCTGCTGCTCCAGCGGCGCGGCGACGGTCTGGGCCACGGTCTCGGCGCTGGCGCCGGAATAGCTGGCCGAGACCGTCACCTCGGGCGGCACGATCTGCGGATACTGCGCGATCGGCAGCACCCGCATCGCCACCAGCCCGGCCAGGGTGATGACGATCGACAGGACGGCCGCGAAGACCGGCCGGTCGATGAAGAAGCGGGAGATCACGGACTCACCTGCGCGACCTTGGCTTCGGACGGGCGCACCGGGCTGCCCGGCCGGACCTTGATCACGCCCTCGGTGATGATGCGGTCGCCCGCCTTCAGGCCGGCCTCGACCAGCCAGCCGCCCTCGACCTCGCGGCCCAGCGTCAGCGGCCGAGCCTCGGCCTTGTTATCCTCGCCCAGCGCATAGGCGAAGGGACCCTGCGGGCCCTGCATCACCGCCACCTGCGGCACCACGATGCCCTGCTTCAGCGCCAGGCCGCCGACCGTGACCCGGACGAACTGGTTCGGCATCAGGATGCCCTGGGCGTTCGGCAGCATCGCCCGGGCGCGGATCGTGCCGGTCCGGTCGTCGACGATGCTGTCGGTGAAGTTGATGGTGCCGCCATGCTCATAGGTCCGCCCGTCGCCGAGCTTGACCGACACCGGGAAGCGGCGGTCCTTCGGCCCGTCGGCCTTGCCCTCATCGAGCAGCCGCCGGATCTCGGAGAAATCGGCATCGCTGAAGGAGAAACTGACATAGGCCGGGTCGAGCTGGGTGATCCGGGTCAGCAGGCCGTTGGCGCTGATCAGGCTGCCCTCAGGCACCTCCTCGATGCTGGTCATGCCGCCCAGCGGCGCCGTCACCGTCGTGTAGTCGAGGTTGAGCTGCGCCGTCTGCAGCTGCGCCTGGGCGGCGGCGACCGCCGCCTCGTCGGTGCGTACCCGGGCCGCGGCGTCGTCGCGCTCGCGCTCCGACCCGGCACGGGCGGCGAACAGCTTGGCGGCGCGATCGGCGTTGATGCGGTCGTTGGCGAGCTGGGCCTGGGCCTGCTGCAACTGGGCCTGAGTGCGCGCCACCTCGGCCTGGTAGGTGGCGGGGTCGATGCGGAACAGCTCCTGCCCCTCCGCCACCCGCTCGCCTTCGGTGTAGTCGCGCTTCAGCAGGATGCCGCCGACGCGGGCGCGCACCTCGATCTCGCGGAAGGCGGAGACGCGGGCGGCATAGGTGTAGGTCAGCGGCACCGGACCGGTCGCCACCTCCTGCACCGTCACCTCCGGCGGCGGCGGCGCGGATTGCGTCTGGGCCTGGGCTTCACCAGTGTTTTCGTTGCAAGATGCAAGAATCGGCGCGGCGGCCAGGGTGACGGCCAATGCCACGGCGCGAAGTGATGACGTCTTGCTCACGGTGACCGCACCTTTGCCTCAGAGTTTTCCGCACTGCACAATAAATTTCAACGACGGGCGGCAGCGCAGGATTGCCTTACATACATTCCAGAATGTATGTTTCTGGATGTGGAAGACCCCAAGACGTTTCACCCGCCCCCCAACACCGCCCTATCGGCACATTCTCAGAATGCCTGCTCTTGGCCGCCCAGGCAATGGCGGAGGCCGAGCCGACATATTAAGAGTTGTTATCGGGAGAGACGCTGCAGCCGGTCTCCGGAACGACGGAACAATGTCGGGGCGCACCCCGAATCCCGGATGGCTGAGCTCACGACAACCCCTTCCTGCTGTCGGAACGTTTTGCACCGCACACATCCCAGGGCCTCCGGGACATCATGCAGGGATGGATTTATATACATACTTGGACGTATGTGAAGAGAAAAAAGGGGGAGAGGAGTAGAGACATGGCACGCCGCACCAAGGCCGAGGCGGAAGAGACCCGGCAGAAGATTCTGGACGCAGCGGAGCGGCTGTTCTTCGTCGACGGGGTGTCACGCACCTCGCTGGAGCTGATCGCCAACGCCGCCGGGGTCACCCGCGGCGCCATCTATTGGCACTTCAAGAACAAGGTCGAGCTGTTCGAGGCGCTGCACGAGCGGGTGAAGCTGCCGGCGGAGGACATCGTCGAGCGGGCGATGGCCGACGGCCATCCCGACCCGCTGACTCTGGTCGAGCAGGCGATGGTCGAGAGCTTCATCGCCCTGACCGAGGATGAGCAGCGCCAGCGGGTCTTCACCATCCTGACCTGCCGCTGCGAGTATGTTGGCGAGATGCTGGCGGCGCTGGCCCGGCAGCGCGAGGCGCATGACCACATGCGGGCGACCATGAGCCACGCCTTCACCATGGCGCGGGACTCCGGCCGGCTGAGCCCGGCCTGGCCGCCCGACGTGGCGGCCAGCACCCTGACCTGCCTGATGGTCGGGCTGATGGTCGACTGGATCCGCTTCGGTCGCCGCTTCGACCTGGTCGAGACCGGCACCCGCAGCGTCGGCGAGCTGTTCCGGTCGTTCCGCCGGGAAACCGAGCCGGCGATGTGCTGACCGCGCTCCCAGGCGGCCGCTATTCCCCGGCCGCCTGGGTCCGCGTGCGGACGCGCTTGCTCCAGGTGAAGGTCGAGGTGACGCCGAAGTTCCAGACCGAGGACAGAGCGGCGCCGAGGAAGCTGGCGAGCGCCCAGGGCAGGTGCTGTTCGAACAGGAACTCCGCCACCTGCAGGCTGATCACGGCACCGATGGCGCAAGCGGCGTAGAAGGACAGCAGGCCGCGCAGGAAGTCGCGGCCGCGCAGCTGCTTGTCGCGATAAGTGATGCGGTTGTTGAGGGCGAAGTTCGAGGTCATCGCCACCACGGTCGCCACCGCCTGGGCCCAGTAGAAGTCCCAGTCGAAGGCGTGCAGAAACAGCCCGACCAGGGCCAGCTGCACCGCCACGCCGGACAGCCCGACCATGACGAACAGGATGAAGCGGGCCGGGATTGTCCCGCCCAGCACCTTGTCGAAGATCAGCATCAGGAATTCCAGGCTCACGGCGAAGTCGAGCTTGCTTTCGCCGCTGAGCCGGCTGCGGAAGACGAAGGGCAGTTCGGCGAAGCGCAGCGGGCGCCTGGCCGAGGCGAAGATGTCGAGCAGGATCTTGAAGCCCTGCCCGTTCAGCCGGTCCGCGACCTCTTCGATCAGCGGTCGGCGCAGCATGAAGAAGCCGCTGAGCGGGTCGGTCAACTCGCGCGGCACCACCATGCGGGCGAGCCGGATGCCGAGGCCGGACAGGCGCTCGCGCTTCTCCGAGAAGGTGCCGAGGTCGCTGCCCGGCAGGAAGCGGCTGGCGACGACGATGTCGAGCGTTTCGGCCTTCAGCCGCGCCAGCATCTTCGGCAGCAGCGTCTCGTCATGCTGCAGGTCGGCGTCCATCACCGCGAGATAGGGCGCGCCGGTCGCCATCATGCCCTCGACCGTGGCCGAGGACAGGCCGCGGCGGCCGATCCGCTTCAGGCAGCGGACATTGTCCCGGGTCTCGGCGATCTTGTAGACCGCCTCGGCGGTGCCGTCGGTCGAATCGTCGTCGACGAAGATCACCTCCCAGGCGATCCCGGCCAGGGCCGCGTCGAGCAGCTCGACCAGGCGGCCGACATTGCCGACCTCGTTCAGCGTCGGCACCACCACGGCGAGCTCGTAGCGCATCACTTGGCCGTTTCCCACGGTGCGTTCGGCGGCAGCGGCAGCGGCCAGGGCGCCTTGAAGCCGCGGGCGGTGTAGACGTGCAGCGTCAGCTCGGCGCGGCCGCCGCGGTGGACGATGATGTCCGGCTGCGGCTCGACCGAGGCGAAATACGGCCGCCAGCGCTCGTCGAATTTCTTCAGGAACTCGTCCTGGCCGATGATCACCGCGTCATGGCCGGCGAAATCCATCTGGTCCCAGCCGAAGGCCAGGTTGCGCGGGTCCTCGCACAGGCACAGCACCGGCAGCCGATCGCCGAGCTGGACGTCGATCTTGCCAGCCTGGTGCCACTGCGTGCCGACCACGAACAGGCCGGGCCGGTCGAACCAGCCGCGCTCCTGCGCCGCAGCGCGCAGATCGGTCCAGTCCAGCCCCTCCAGCGTCGGGTCCTTCTCGATGGTGTTGCGGTCGAGATAGGGCAGCGCCCGCATCCAGCCGGTGGCGGCGTGGCTGCCCAGCACCACCAGCACCACCACGGTGGCGATGGCCGACGCCTTGAGCCAGATCCGGGCGGGACGGCTGCCGGCCGCAAGCCACCGCGCCGTGGCGGCGCCGAGCAGCGGGAACAGCATCAGATAGCCCGGCGCCTGCCAGTGGAAATGGGCGCCGACCTTGGCCCAGGAGGCGACCGCGGTGAACAGCACGATTGGGATGATGGCAAGGCTGACCAGGAACCAGGCCCGCAGGTCCTTCGGGCCGCGGAACAGCCCGGCGCCGAACACCCAGATCATCGGCAGCCAGATCCAGGGCAGGAGCCAGATCGCCTGGCCGCCGATGTTCTGGCCCAGCCAGTCGGGCCGGAAGCGCCCGCCGGAGCTGCGGCCGCTCTGGAACAGGAACGACACCCACTGGTTCTCGGCGTTCCAGATCAGCACCGGCGAGAAGATGGCGAAGGCGATGACGACCGCAATCCAGGGTGCCGGATGGGCCAGCCAGCGCCGCCGCCCGGGGGTGGTCAGCAGGAACAGCAGCAGCCCGGCCATCATCAGCACGGCGTGGTATTTCGACAGCAGCGCCAGGCCGAAGCAGAGTCCGGCGGCGAGCCACCAGCCCCAGGCGGCGCCGGGCGATAGCGTCTGCGGTTCCGGCACCACCGCCCTTGCCGTGCAGTAGGCCGCGGCCAGCAGGAACAGGAACAGCGGGCCGTCCGGCTGCACCCAGCTGCCGACGCTGAGGAAGAACACGGCCGACAGGTTCAGCAGCAGCGCCGCCCAGACCCCGGCCCAGGCGCCGAACAGGTAGGCGCCCAGCCGGTACATCAGCCAGGTCGAGACGCCGAACATCAGCACATAGGGCAGGCGCAGCCACAGTTCGGCATCGCCGAGCCCGATCATGGCGTGGGTCAGCCACAGGAACAGCGGCGGCTGGTCGAAATAGCTGAGCGCCCAGAAGCGGGCGGTGGCGACGTAATAGGATTCGCCGTTGCCGTAGCCGAGCGCCCAGGCCAAGGCAAGCCGCAGCAGCCCGCCCAGCAGGATCAGCCAGAATATCGCCCCCTGGGGGGTGTCGAGCCGCAGCCAGCCGGCGGATCGCGTGGATCCGGGCCGGGCGGACGCGGCGGAAAGAGCGTCGGTCATCCGCATTCCCAGCAGCCGCCGCGATGGCGGGCTGCACCTATTGATCCCGCGGATCGGTCGATCCCGCGCGACCGCGCTTCATACCAGCACGGGCTTCGGCCGGCCAGCGCGGATCATTCCGGCAGGCTGCGACCGGTTACAGCAGAGCCGCGGCCGCGGCCCACCAGCCGCAGCCGGCCAGCGCCGTCTCGGCTGCCTTCGCCGCGGCCGGGCTGTCGAACAGGCCGAAGCAGGTGGCGCCGCTGCCCGACATCCGGGCCAGGCGACAGCCCGGCTGTGCCGACAGCGCCGCCAGCACCTCGCCGATCACCGGCACCAGGGACGTCGCCGGCGCGGCGAGGTCGTTGCCACGTCCGGCCAGGAGGGCACAAAGCCGCTCCAGAGTCGGCCGCGCCTCGGCGAAGCGGGCCTCGGCCGAGAAGCCGCCGCTGCGGGCCCGGAACACGTCGGGCGTCGACAGCGGCACGCCGGGATTGACCAGGAGGATCGGCACCCCGGCGAGGTCCGGTCCCGGCTCCAGCCGCTCGCCGACGCCGCCGAGCCAGGCGGTGCGGCCGGCGAGGCAGACCGGGACGTCGGCGCCGAGCCCGGCCGCGACCTCGAGCAGGCGCGGGTCGTCCGGCGCCAGGTCCCACAGCACGGCGAGGCCGCGAAGCAC
>NZ_JBFRCU010000149.1:0-9477 GCF_052113205.1 Inquilinus sp. YAF38
GTGGCGGAGACGGCGCGGCACCTGACCCAGCTCGGCGACCGGCTGACCGCCTGCGGCACCCGCCTGCCTCATCGCCCGGCCGAACGTTTCCACGCTTTGTCCGGCCGCTTCGGGCCGGAGCCGGTGCGGCGCGCTTTGGCCGATCRCATGGCGCGATTGGCCGCCGCCGGCCGGCTGCTGGAAAGCTACTCCTATGTCGACGTGCTGCGCCGCGGCTACGCCCTGGTGCTGGACCCGGCTACCGGCCATGCCCTGGGATCGGCGCAAGAGGCGACGCCCCGCCGGGCCGTGTCGATCCGCTTCCAGGACGGCGAGGCCCCGGCCGTGATCGCCGGCAGCAAGTCTCACCGGCCCGCCCGCGCCCCCGACCCGAAGCCGGAGCAGGGATCGCTGCTGTAGGGGCTATGCCGGTTCCGCCAGGGCCCAGCGGCGCGGCGGATCGAGCCAGCGCACCAGCCGCAGCCCGGCGGCCGCCAGCGCCTCGGCCATCTGCGCGTCATCGATCAGCTCATGGGTGTAGCTCTGCGTCCAAACCCCGTCGATGGCTTCGGACCGAAGGGTGATATGGGACAGGCGGCCCTCATGCCGCACCGATTCGATGATATGGCGGATACCTGCTTCCTCTCCGGCCAGCCCGGGCTGCAGCGTCGCGAAGGTGGCGGGATTGCGCCGCTCGATCAGCACGGCACCGCCGGGCCCGACATGGCGCCGGCAGGTGGCGAGCAGGGCCGCGCGCGTCCGGGCGTCGGGAAAGTTGATCAGGGTGCTGGCCAGCAGCACCGCATCGAAGCTGCGGCCGAGGTCGAGTTCCTCGATATCCCCCAACACCGTCTCCGCGCCCCGGATATGGGCCAGCATCTCCGCCGAATTGTCGACCGCGGTCACGGCATAGCCGCGGCCGACCAGGGCGTGGGTGACGCGGCCCGGCCCCGAGCCCAGCTCCAGGATCGAGCCGCCGGCCGGGACCACGGCGGCGACGATCTCCGCCTCTCCGTCGTGCGGCAGGCGCCGGTACAGCTCGACGGCGCAGCCATCCTGGGTGTGCACGCCCGGACCGGTGCCGGTGAAACGGATCGCGGAGCTCATGCGGCGGTCCTCCCTTGCGTCCGTCCGAGATGGCGATGGCGGCCGGCCCGCGCCAGGGTTTGAGAAGCGTCCCGGTCGTGATTAGATGGCGATAAGCCCGCCCTCCCGGCGGGCCGTGACCGCACAGGAGGTTGCCTATGTCCCCGCGGGACGCCTGACCCACCGATTCCGCCTGTTCTGCGAGAACAGGGGGATCGGTTTCGACACGAACCCTTCGGTTCGGCCCTTCGACAGCACGACGCTGTTCTGTACGGCGGGCATGCAGCAGTTCAAGCCGCTGTTCATCGACCCATCCGTCACCGCCACCTTCGCCAATCTCCAGTCCTGCCTGCGCCTGGGCGATCTCGACGAGATCGGCGACGGCACGCATCTCCTTCGATTCGACATGCTCGGCCTGTTCTCGTTCCGCCAGATGACGGTCGGGCAGGCGATCGACTTCTGGCTCGGTTTCCTCAAGGAGATCGGGGCGTGGCCGGACCATGTCACCATCCATCCCGACCGCATGGCGGAATGGTCGTCGCTGTATCGCGGCCGGGTGCCGATCCGGCCCGACCCGGACTGCACCTGGAGCGACGGCAGCATCACCGGCCATTGCACCGAGTTCTACCGGGACGGGGTCGAGATCGGGAACATCGTCAACCCGCTTGGCACCTGCATCGATGCGGGGTTCGGGCTGGACCGGCTGGATGTGCTGGTCAACGGCACCCCGCCGACGACCCCGGCGGAGATCCTGGTCGATGGCATCGAGCGAATCATCGCCAGCGGGTACAAACCCGGCCCGAAGACGCAGGGCTATGTCTTGCGCAAGCTGCTGCGCCGGCTGTGGGCGATCGGCGGATCGCTCGACCATCCGTATTTCCGGGCGGAGGCGGCGCGGCAGCAGCGGCTGCGCGACCGCTATGCCCGGCTGAAGCCGCAGCATCCGGACAAGCCGCCGGAATGGTGGTTCGACACCCATGGCATCGATCTGGACGAGGTCGAGGGGCCGGCGTAAGCCGGCCCCAGCCATCCAACATTCCCAACCAAGGACCGAGGATGTTCGACGAAGACCTGGCCCGCTGGGGCGCGGTGCCGGACGGCGAGCCGATCATCACCCATGGCAGCCGGCTGCTGGCGGTGCGCTGCGGCGACCTGCCGGCGATGATCAAGCAGCCGGTGAACGCGGATGAGAAGCTGGGCTGCCTCTTGATGCAATACTGGACCGGCGAGGGCGCGGCGATGGTGCTGGCCCAGCACGGCGACACGCTGCTGCTGGAGCGCGCCACCGGCCCGGCCTCGCTCGTCGCCATGTCGCGGCAAGGGCAGGATGACGAGGCCTGCCGCATCCTGTGCGAGGCCGCTTCCCGGCTGCACGCGCCGCGCGGCCGGCCGCTGCCGGACGGGCTGCTGCCGCTGGAGACATGGTTCGAGCCGCTGACCCTGGGCGGCGGCCGCTATGGCGGCGTCGTGGCCCAGGCCGCCGACGCCGCCCGCGGCCTGCTGGCGGAGCGGCGCGACATCGTCACTCTGCATGGCGACCTGCACCACGACAACGTGCTGGATTTCGGCCCGCGCGGCTGGCTGGCGATCGACCCGCGGCACCTGGTCGGCGACCGCGGCTACGACTTCGGCAGCATCTTCACCAACCCCGACATGGGCTTCCCCGGCGCACCGGCCCTGGCCGAGCCGGGCTGGGCCGTGGCGACCCAGCCCGGCTACCTGGCCCGGCGCGCAGCGGTGGTGGCCGAGGCCGCGGGCATGGAGCGCGCCCGGCTGCTGCGCTGGGTGCTGGCCTCGGCCTCCCTCTCCGCCGTCTGGAGCCTCGATGACGGTGACCACCCGGCGATCGACCTGGCGGTGGCTGAGATGGCGCTGGCGGAGCTCGGCGGAGGCTGACGGGCCGTCGCCACCGCATTTTTTGCCGGCTGTGTCGGCGCCGGGCATACTCCGTCGTCCTCGGGAGGAAGAAGGAAATACCCGGATGCTGTACGCTGTCCTCTGCTACCACAACGAAGCCGTGACCGAGGCCTGGAGCAAGGCCGAAGACGACACCGTCATGGCCCGGCTGGCCGCGGTGCAGGAGCCGCTGGCCCGGCAGGGCAAGATCGGGCCCGTCGCCCGGCTGCTGCCGACCACCGCCGCCACCACCCTGCGCTCGGGCGTGGGCGAGCCGCTGGTGATCGACGGCCCCTTCGCCGAGACCAAGGAGCAGCTTCTCGGCTTCTACACCTTCGACTGCGCCTCGTTGGAGGAGGTGCTGGACATCGTGCGCGACCTCGCGCGCGCCAACCCCGGGGGATCCTATGAGATCCGCCCGATCCGCATCTTCAAGCCTGGGACAGCCGGATCATGACCGACCTCGCCTGGATCGACACGGCCTTCGCCTCTGCCCGCCCCCAGGCGCTCGGCGCGCTGCTGCGCTATTTCCGCGACCTGGACACGGCGGAGGAGGCATTCCAGGAGGCCTGCCTCCGGGCGCTGAAGACCTGGCCGCAGAAGGGGCCGCCGCGCGATCCGGCGGCCTGGCTGATCTTCGTCGGCCGCAACGCCGCCCTCGACGGCGTGCGCCGCGGCCGCAAGCAGGAGCCGCTGCCGCCGGACGAGCTGCTGTCCGACCTTGGCGACGCCGAGGCCGACCTGGCCGAGCGGCTGGACGGCGCCGAGTACCGCGACGACATCCTGCGGCTGCTGTTCATCTGCTGCCATCCCGACCTGCCGGCGACGCAGCAGATCGCGCTGGCGCTGCGCATCGTCTCCGGCCTGTCGGTCCGGCAGATCGCCCGCGCCTTCCTGGTCGGCGAGAGCGCGATGGAGCAGCGCATCACCCGGGCCAAGGCCAAGGTCGCCAATGCCGGGGTGCCGTTCGAGACCCCGGGCGCGCCGGAGCGGGCGCAGCGGCTGGCCATGGTCGCCGCCATGATCTACCTGGTCTTCAACGAGGGCTATTCCGCCGCCAACAGCGAGGAGGCGCCGCTGCGCGCGCCCCTGTGCGACGAGGCGATCCGCCTGGCCCGTCTGCTGCTGCGGCTGTTCCCGGCCGAGCCGGAGATCATGGGCCTCACCGCGCTGCTGCTGCTGCAGCACTCGCGCGCGCCGGCGCGGTTCGACGTCGCTGGCAGCATCGTGCTCTTGGAGGACCAGGACCGGACCCTGTGGAACCGCGCCATGATCGCCGAGGGGCTGGCCCTGATCGACAAGGCGATCCGCCACCGCAGCCCCGGCCCCTACCAGGTGCAGGCGGCGATCGCGGCGCTGCACGCCCGGGCGGCGCGGGCGCAGGATACCGACTGGGCCCAGATCGACCTGCTCTACGCCACGTTGGAGCGGCTGCAGCCCTCGCCGGTGGTGACGCTGAACCGCGCCGTCGCCGTGGCCAAGCTGCACGGTGCCGAGGCGGCGCTGGAGCTGATCGAGCCGCTGGCGCCGCGCCTGTCCGGCTATTTCTACTTCTTCGGGGTGCGCGGGGCGCTGCTGCAGCAGCTCGGCCGCTTCGGCGAGGCGCGCGAGGCCTTCAACCAGGCCATCGCCCTGGCCAACACCGCGGCCGAGGCCGCCCATATCCGCATGCATCTCGACCGGCTGCAGCAGGACGGCACCGCCGAAGTCGGCTGAGAGCCCGTCTGGAAATGCTACTGGTGCGGCCGTCTGACGGCGGTTTCTGCGCTTCCGGTGCTCACGGACCCAAACGTCCGCTGCGCGCCGGTTCTCGAAACCACCGCCATCCGACTCACACCAGCGCATTTCCAAACGGTCTCCGAGGCGGGAAAAATTTCTCGCAACCGTTGTCGGCGCCGCTCCGGCCCGTCCGTCCTTGAGGCAGGCCCGCAGCATCCGCCGCGGCGCGAACGAGCAATCAAGAGGATGTCATGGCCGAAACGACAGATCACGCAGCTCCCCCGGTCCTCGGCGGCCTGGTCGCCTATGTGAACGTCGAGGGCGCGCTGAAGGCGGCCGAGTTCTACCAAAAGGCCTTCGGCGCGAAGACGGTTTTTTCGGCGCCGCCCGACGACAAGGGCCGGACCATGCATGTCCATGCCCATGTCAACGGCAGCTCGTTGATGATCTCCGACTTCTATCCGGAGCATGGCTTCGCGGTCGAGACGCCGCAGGCCTTCACCCTGCAGCTCATCCTCAAGGCGGACGAGATCGACGCCTGGTGGAAGCGGGCGGTCGATGCCGGCTGTAAGGTCGAGGTGCCGCTGGACGTGATGTTCTGGGGCGACCGCTGGGGCCGGCTGAAGGACCCGTTCGGCATCGCCTGGGCGATGAACGCACCGGTCAAACCGTAACACCCGTTCGGCGGGACGCCGGCGGAAGGGCATGCGCCTTTCCGCCGGTCTTTCGTGATGCGATGGAGGAAGAGATGACCAGCCAGCATGACAGCAAGGCCGAGATCCGCGCCCTGATCGAGGAGCGCGCGGCGGCGTTGCGCCGCAAGGACGCTGAGGGCTTCGTCGCCTGCCAGTCGGCCGACTATGCCCTCTACTCCCTCTACTCCATGGGGTCGCCGCTGGCAGCCGACCAGGCGAGCGTCGAGGATGTGGACGGCTGGTTCGCCGGCTGGGACGGGCCGATCGGTTACGAGGTCCGCGATTTCGACATCGCCGCCGATGGCGAGATCGCCTTCTGCCACGGCCTCGCCCGGATGAGCGGCACCAAGACCGATGGCGAGACGGTCGATCTCTGGTTCCGCCTCACCCTCGGCGTGCGCCGGGCGGCCGATGGCTGGACCATCGTGCACGAGCATGAATCCGTGCCCTTCTACATGGACGGCAGCGGGCGGGCGGCGGTGGACCTGAAGCCTTGACGGTCAGGCGGTCCGGCTCAGGGCTTGCGCCGTTCCGCCGGCTCTTGTTTTGCACATCGACCTGTCGGATCGGCCGGCGCTGCTTCGTCCTCGGGACAGGCATCCGGATGGTCCGGATACAGATGGAGGAAGCGAAATGACCAGCCAGCATGACAGCGAGGCCGAGATCCGCACCCTGATCGAGGCGCGTTCGGCGGCGTTGCGCCGCAAGGACGCCAAGGGCGTCGTCGCCCGCCAGGCCGACGACTTCGTTCTCTACTCCCTGGCGCCGCCGCTGCGGACCACCGAATCCGGGACCGAGGGGCTGGACGCCTGGTTCGCCACCTGGGACGGGCCGATCGGCTACGAGGTGCACGACCTCGGCATCGCGGCCGATGGCGACGTCGCCTTCTGCCACGGCCTCGCCCGGCTGACCGGCACCAAGAGCGATGGTGAACGCGCGGACGTCTGGTTCCGCATCACCCTCGGCCTGCGCCGGACCGCCGATGGCTGGACCGTCGTGCACGAGCACGAATCCGTACCCTTCTACATGGACGGCAGCCTGCGGGCGGCGGTGGATCTGAAGCCCTGAGGGTCAGGCGGTCCGGTTGAGCGCTGGCGCCAGCAGCCGGACGCCGACCCAGCCCCAATAGACGCGGTGATGGGCGATCAGCCCGTGCTCGATGTCCATCACCTCGACCAGGTCGACCTGGTCGCCATGCGGCGTCTCGCGCGGGTATTCCCAGACCAGTTGCCGGCCATCGGCGTAGAAGGTGCCGGTGCGGTACCATCGGCTGAGCTCGCCCTGCAGCGTGCGCAGCCCGGCGGCGAAGAACGACCGGATCGGCTCCCGCCCGCGCAACACGCCCTCGCCGAGGTCCGGCAGGGTCGCCAGGATCAGCGGCGTCTCCAGCACCGCGTCCTCGGCGTAGAGAGCCACCAGGCCGTCCAGGTCGCGGCCGCGGACGGTCTCGTGCCAGCGCTCATAGATCCGGCGGATGTCGGCATCGGTGGTCATCGGGATCTCCATCGGGGTTTGGCCGAAGCCTAGGCCGATGGCATGCCGGAGGGGTGCGGGAACGCTTCGATGCCGGTCGAACCGTCTCGATCGGCCGTGGCCCATCTTGACAGGCGCGCCGCAGCCCTCCCATCGTCGGGGCCATGGCGGATCCCGTGCCCCTGGGCCGGCCGGTCCTCGGCCTGGCCGAGCCGCAGCTTCTCGTCGCCGACATCCGGGCGGCCTGCGGCTTCTATGCCGGGACGCTCGGCTTCTCGGTCGCCTTTACCTATGGCGAGCCGCCCTTCTACGCCCAGATCCAGCGCGACGCGGCGCGGCTGAACCTGCGCTGGGTCCAGGGCGCCGTCTTCGCCCCCGGCTTCCGCGAGCGGGAGGTCGACGTCCTGTCGGCGACGATCGCGGTCGACGACCCCAAGGCGCTGTTCCTGGAGCTGCAGGCGGCCGGCGCGCCGTTCCACCAGTCGCTGCGGACCGAACCCTGGGGCGCCCGCACCTTCATCATCCGCGACCCGGACGACAACCTGATCGCCTTTGCCGGCTGACCGGCTGTTCGGCGCTACGACGCCCCCCAGATCCGGCCCTGGTCGACGATCCAGTGCTTCTTCTCCGCTGCGGTCACCACCAGGATGGGCAGCCCGTAGAGGAGGCTGGCGAAGACGTGTGCCTCGGTCGGGGTGGGGGACAGGGTCTCGGTCATGAGGAAGGCTTCCGGTGTGTGTCCCGCCGGCGCCTCCAGCCTGGGTGCCAGGCAGTTCCGGGACAGCGGCGCCGAGGGCACGATCCGGCTGCCGTCGCCGCTGACCAGGACACGCTGGTGGCCGGCATACACCTTCACCTGCGGATCGGCGCTGGCGGCCAGGAGATAGACTCGCCAGTCCCCGGTGCCGGGATCGCGGAAGGCCACGGGGCTGTAAGGCAGCTTGCAGAGCGGAATCAGGCTGGCGGCCGCCAGCTGCCCGGCGGCGAGCTGGGCCGACTGGTCCGGCGTCAGGCTCGGATCCGCCGGCCGGGTCATGATGGGGGCTTGGCCGTCGCCGGCGAAGGTCACGTCATAGGCCGCCTCGAACCGGTCGCCCCTCTGCCGGACGAAGCGCACCAGCACGTTGTCGCCGGAGACATCCGTCACCCGGCCCCGCATGTCCGGGGCCCGCAGATCCGCGCCCTCGGCGAGGGCGACATCGGTGGCCCGCGCGGTGGCGATGTCGAGGGTGTAGAGGGTGCGGCCCAGCGCCTCGATCCGGCGGATCTCCGGCGATGTCTGGGCAACCAGCTTGGAGCCTGCGACATCCGTCGTCGCGACCGGCGGAGCCTTGTCGGCGCAAGCGGCCAGGGCGGCCAGCACGGCGAGCGGCAGCGCCGCGCGCCGTAACGCGTTGGCCGCGCCGAACCGGCGCGGCGAAGTGGTGGTGTCGTTCATCTGCCCCCCCTGCGCCGCCAGCAGGCCGTGTCCGGCGGCGGCGGCCAAGCGCGGCCTACTCCTTCACCGTGGCGATGGTGCCCTGGGCGACCAGCCAGCGCTTGCCGTCCGCGGTCAGCACGATCAGCGGCAGGTCCTGGCGCAGGCTGAGAAAGACGTGCAGCTCCGTCGGGATCGCCGAGGCCGGCTCGGAGACCATGAAGGCGACGGCCCGGTGGCCCTCGGTGGCCTTCTCGCCGGCCAGGCAGGAGGGCGGCGGCAGCCGGCCGCCGGACAGGATGCGGCCGCCATCCGGGCTGACCAGGAAGCGGTAATGGCCGCCGACCATGAACACGCCGGGCTCGGTCGACGTCGCCAGGGCATAGACCCGCCAGTTGCGGGTGCCGGGATCGCGGAATGCGACCGGCCGATAGGTCTTGGAGCAGGGCTGGTCCAGCCGCCCCAGCGCCAGCTGCGCCGCGGCGAACTGGCCGGTCTGGTCCGGCGTCAGCGGCGCGCCGTCGCGGCGGGCGAGGGTGGGGGCGCCGCCGCCGGCATCGACCGTGACGTCATACGCCGCCTCCGGCCCCTGGCCGCCACGGCGCACGAAGCGGACCAGGATGCCGTTCTCCGCCGGCTCGGTCACCCAGCCGACGATGCCGCCGGCCTGCGGGTCGATGCCGTTGCGGCGCAGCGCCGCACTGGCCAGGGCGGCGGCGCCGTCGATCGCATAGATCTGCCGGCCCAGGGTCACGGCCCGGCGGAACTCCGGCCCGGTCTGCGGCACCACCTTGGACGGCGCGGCCGTATCGGCGGGCGGGACCGTCTGGCCGGGCGCCGCCTGGCCCGGTGCAGGCTGCTGCTGGGCCGCGACCTCGCCGGCCGGCAGGGCAATCGCCGCCAGCAGCAGGGCGGCGCGCCCGAGGCGGCGAAGGGCGATGGAGGGGTGGCGCATGCTGTCTCCGCTGTAACCCGGGGCCACCATGCCGCGCCGTGCGGGCCGGGCCAACCCCCTGCCTGCAGCGACGAGGCCGGGGCGGGAACCGTTCCCTGGAGGTGGCGCTGTAACGGATTCCGGATTCCGCTGTTGCTGTCGTATGGGCGCGTCGCGCGGCGTCGTCGCGACGGTTGCCCGGTGCCGCACGATGCAACTCTGAGGAGAAAAAGACCATGACAACCCGCAACCTCGAACAGGATGTCGATCTCCTGACC
>NZ_JBFRCU010000150.1:0-9453 GCF_052113205.1 Inquilinus sp. YAF38
TTGGCGTCGCCGGTCAGGGTGTCGGCGAAACCCGAGCCGACCACCTGCTCGATGCTGCCGAGCGTGTCGCCCGCGGCGTCGCCGCCGGAGACGTCACCCGTCGCAAGATCGACCGACACGCCGGCGGCCGAGCCGAGATAGCTCGCGGTGTCGATGCCGTCGCCGCCGGTCAGCGCATCGGCCCCGGCGGCGCCTTCGAGCGTGTCGTTGCCGTCGCCGCCGTCGAGCTGGTCGTCGCCGGCGCCGCCCAGGATGTTGTCGTCTCCCGCCTCGCCGAAGACCTGGTCGTTCTCGCTGCCGGCGTCGACCGAGTCGTCGCCGATGCCGCCATGGACCGTATCGATCCCGGCCCCGCCGACCAGCCGGTCCGCGCCGTCGCCGCCATCGAGGGTGTCGTTCCCCGCTTCGCCGGAGAGCGCATCGTCGCCGCCATTGCCGACGAGGGTGTCGTCGCCGAGCTCGCCGCCGATGATGTTGCGGACGTTGTCGCCGGTCAGGGTGTCGTCGTTGCTGGAGCCGTACAGGTTCTCGATGTTGGTCAGGACGTCGCCCGCGGCGTCGCCGCCGCTGTGGATGCCGGTCAGCAGGTTGACCGACACCGCCGCCGTTGAGCCCTGGTAGTTGGCGAAGTTCGAGCCGGCGCCGCCGTCGAGGGTATCGGCGCCGGCCCCGCCGCGGAGCTGGTCGTCGCCGSCGCCGCCGCTGAGCACATTGGCCGCGGCGGAGCCATACAGCCGGTCGTCGAGGTTCGACCCGATGAGATTCTCGATGCTCTGCAGCGTATCGCCCTGGGCATCGCCGCCGGTGCCGGTTCCCGCGATGAGGTCGATGACCACACCGACGGCGGAGGCCGCATAGTCCGCCGTGTCGACCCCGTTGCCGCCGAGGAGGCGGTCGGCCCCGCCCCCGCCGACAAGCGTATCGTCGCCGTTGGCGCCGCGCAGGTCATTGACCCCGCCATCGCCGGTCAGGGTGTCGGCGAAAGCCGATCCGACGAGGTTCTCGATGCTCAGCAGCGTGTCGCCCGCGGCGTCGCCGCCGGAGACGATCCCGGTCAGCAGGTTGACCGAGACCGCCGCCGCCGAGGTGTCATAGGCGGCGGTATCCAGACCGTTGCCGCCGTCGAGGGTGTCCGCCCCGGCCCCGCCGATGAGCGTGTCGGACTCATTGCCGCCGGTCAGCACATTGGCCGCGGCGTTGCCGGTCAGCACGTCGGCCAGGGCCGAGCCGATCAGGTTCTCGATGGTCGCCAGCGTGTCGCCCTGGGCCTCGCCGCCGGTGCCGGTCCCGGTCAGCAGGTTGACCGTGACCGCATTCGCCGAGCCCGTATAGTCGGCAGTGTCCGTACCGTTGCCGCCGATGAGGCTGTCGGCGCCGGCCCCGCCGCGGAGCACGTCGTCGCCGTCGGCGCCGGTGAGGATGTTGGCCCCGGCATCGCCGGTCAGGCTGTCGGCAAAGTTCGAGCCGGAGAGATTCTCGATGCCGTTGAAGGTGTCGCCCTGGGCATCGCCGCCCGTGGCGGTGTTGGTGGCGAGGTTGATCGTGACGGCCACGGACGCGATGTAGTCGGCCGTATCGCTGCCGGCGCCGCCGATCAGGGTGTCCGCGCCGCCGCGGCCCGCCAGCACGTCGTCGCCGTCATCGCCATCCAGGACATTCACCCCGGCATCGCCGTTGATCACGTCGGCCAAGTGCGAGCCGGTGACATTCTCGATGCTGCTGAAGCTGTCGCCTTCGGCATCGCCGCCCGTCGCGGTGCCGGTCGACAGGCTGAGCGCGATGCCCGCGGCAGAGCCGAGATAGTAGATGGTGTCGATGCCGTTGCCGCCCTGCAGCGTGTCGGCGCCGGCGCCACCCATGAACGCGTCGTCGCCGTCGCCCCCCGCCAGGACATTCGCCCCGGCGTCGCCGGTCATCGCATCGTTGAAGGCCGTGCCGATCAGGTTCTCGATGCTGTTGAAGCTGTCACCGGCGGCGTCGCCGCCGATGTTGACGTTGGTGAGCAGGCTGATGATCACCGCGGCGGCCGAGGCGGCATAGGAGGCGGTGTCGGTGCCGTTGCCGCCCTGCAGCACGTCGGCGCCGGCGCCACCCTGGAGCGTGTCGTTGCCGTCGCCGCCGCTCAACGCATTGACCCCGGCGTTGCCGGTCAGCGTGTCGGCGAAGGCCGAGCCGATGAGGTTCTCGATGGCCGTCAGCACGTCGCCCTGGGCGTCGCCGCCCGTGCCGGTCCCGGTCAGCAGGTTGACCACGACCGCGGCGGCCGAGGCGGCATAGGTCGCGGTGTCGGTGCCCACGCCGCCAATCAGCGCGTCGGCCCCGGCGCCGCCATTGAGCAGGTCGTTGCCGTTGACGCCGTCGAGGATGTTGGCCCCGGCATCGCCGGTCAGGCTGTCGGCCTGGTTCGAGCCGGAGAGATTCTCGATGCCGTTGAAGGTGTCGCCCTGGGCATCTCCCCCGGTGGCGGTGTTGGTGGCGAGGTTGATCGTGACGCTCCCGGTCGCGATGTAGTTGGCCGTGTCGCTGCCCGCCCCGCCGATCAGGATGTCCGCGCCGCCGCGGCCCGCGAGCACGTCGTCGCCGGCGCCGCCATCCAGGACATTGGCCCCGGCCTCGCCATTGATCGTATCGGCGAAGGCCGAGCCGATGACGTTCTCGATGCTGCTGAAGCTGTCGCCCTGGGCATCGCCGCCCGACGCGGTGTTGGTCGACAGGCTGAGCCCGATGCCCGCGGCGGAGACGGCATAGGAGGCGGTGTCGCTGCCGTTGCCGCCGATCAGCGCGTCGGCCCCGGCGCCGCCCTGGAGCACGTCGTCGCCGTTGCCGCCGTCGAGGGTGTTGGCCCCGGCATTGCCGGTCAGGACGTCGGCGAGGTTCGAGCCGGTGAGGTTCTCGATGCCGGCCAGCGTGTCGCCCTGGGCATCGCCGCCCGCGCCGGTGCCGGTTGCGAGGTTGACCGTGACGCCTGCGGCGGAAGCGACATAGTTGGCCGTATCGACGCCGGCTCCGCCCTGCAGAGAGTCCGCGCCGGCACGGCCCGAGAGCGTGTCGTCGCCGGCGCCGCCGTCCAGGGCATTCGCCCCTGCATCGCCGCTGATCGTGTCGGCGAAGGCTGAGCCGATGACGTTCTCGATGCTGCTGAAGCTGTCGCCCGCGGCATCGCCGCCCGAGGTGGTGCCGGTCGTGAGGCTGAGCGAGACCGCGGCGGCCGAGGCGGCATAGGAGGCGGTGTCGCTGCCGTTGCCGCCCTGCAGCACGTCGGCGCCGCCGAGGCCCTGGAGCGTGTCGTTGCCGTCACCGCCGGCCAGGATGTTGGTCGCGGCGCTGCCGCTCAGCGTGTCGGCGAAGGCCGAGCCGATGAGGTTCTCGATGGTCGTCAGCACGTCGCCCTGGGCGTCGCCGCCCGTGCCGGTCCCGTTCAGCAGATTGACCACGACCGCGGCCGCCGAGGCGGCGTAGGAGGCGGTGTCGCTGCCGTTGCCGCCCAGCAGCAGGTCGCCGCCGGCGCCACCCTGGAGCGTGTCGTTGCCGTCGCCGCCGTCCAGGACATTGGCCGCGGCATTGCCGGTCAGCGTGTCGGCGAAGGCTGAGCCGACCAGGGTCTCGATGGCCGTCAGCACGTCGCCCTGGGCGTCGCCGCCCGCGCCGGTCCCGTTCAGCAGGTTGACCACGACCGCGGCCGCCGAGGCGGCATAGGAGGCCGTGTCAGTGCCCGCGCCGCCCTGCAGCGTGTCGGCGCCGCCGAGGCCGATGAGCGTGTCGTTGCCGTTGCCGCCGTTCAGCACATTCACCCCGGCATCGCCGGTCAGCGTGTCGTTGAGGCCCGAGCCGGTCAGGTTCTCGATGCCGGTCAGGATGTCGCCCGCGGCGTCGCCGCCCGAGGCGGCACCGTTGACCGTGACCACGATCCCGGCCGCGGAGGCGCCATAGCTGGCCGTGTCGGTGCCGGCACCGCCCTGCAGCGTGTCGGCACCGGCGCGGCCGTCGAGCGTGTCGTCGCCGGCGCCGCCGTCGAGGGTGTTCGCCCCGGCGGTGCCGATCAGGATATCGTCGAGATTCGAGCCGACGAGGTTCTCGATGGTCGCCAGCGTGTCGCCCTGGGCGTCGCCGCCCGTACCGGTGCCGGTCAGCAGGTTGACCGTGACGCCCGCGGCCGAGGCGGCGTAGGTGGCGGTGTCGATGCCCGCGCCGCCCAGCAGCGCGTCGGCCCCGCCGCGGCCCGCCAGCAGGTCGTCGCCGGCGCCGCCATCCAGGACATTGGCCCCGGCGCTGCCATTGATGGTGTCGGCGAAGGCCGAGCCGAAGACGTTCTCGATGCTGCTGAAGCTGTCGCCTTGAGCATCGCCGCCCGACGCGGTGTTGGTCGACAGGCTGATCACGATGCCCGCCGAGCCGTCATAGGCGACGGTGTCGATGCCGTTGCCGCCAGTCAGCGCGTCGGCCCCGGCGCCGCCGGCGAGCAGGTCGTCGCCGTCGCCGCCCTGCAGCGTGTCGGCGCCGCCGCCGCCCAGGAGCGTGTCGTCACCGTCGCCCCCGGCCAGGACATTGACGTTGTTGCCTCCGACCAGCGTGTCGTTGAAGGCCGAGCCGGTCAGGTTCTCGATGCCGGACAGGGCGTCGCCCTCGGCATCGCCGCCGCCGCCGCCGCCGTCGACCGCGACCACGACCGCGGCGGCCGAGGCGGCGTAGCTCGCCGTGTCGGTGCCGGCGCCGCCCTGCAGCGTGTCGGCGCCGCCGAGGCCGATGAGCGTGTCGTTGCCGTTGCCGCCGTCCAGCACATTGGCCGCGGTGCTGCCGGTCAGGGTGTCGTTGAGACCTGAGCCGATCAGGTTCTCGATCGCCGTCAGCGTGTCGCCTGCGGCATCGCCGCCGGAGCCCACGCCGGTCAGCAGGTTGGCCGTGACGCCCGCCGCCGAGGCGGCATAGGTTGCGGTGTCGATGCCCGCGCCGCCCTGCAGCGTGTCGGCGCCGCCGAGGCCGATGAGCGTGTCGTTGCCGTTGCCGCCGTTCAGCACATTCACCCCGGCATCGCCGGTCAGCGTGTCGTTGAGGCCCGAGCCTGTCAGGTTCTCGATGCCGGTCAGGATGTCGCCCGCGGCGTCGCCGCCCGAGGCGGCGCCGTTGACCGTGACCACGATCCCGGCCGCGGAGGCGCCGTAGCTCGCCGTGTCGGTGCCGGCGCCGCCGATCAGCGCGTCGGCCCCGGCGCGGCCGTCGAGCGTGTCGTTGCCGTTGCCGCCGTCGAGGGTGTTCGCCCCGGCGGTGCCGATCAGTATGTCGTCAAGATTCGAGCCGACGAGGTTCTCGATGGTGGCCAGCGTATCGCCCTCGGCGTCGCCGCCCGTACCGGTGCCGGTCAGCAGGTTGACCGTGACGCCCGTGGCCGAGGAGACATAGTTCGCCGTGTCGATGCCCGCGCCGCCGATCAGCGCGTCCGCGCCACCGCGACCCACCAGCACATCGTCGCCGGCGCCGCCATCCAGGACATTGGCCCCGGCGCTGCCGTTGATCGTGTCGGCGAAGGCCGAGCCGGTGATGTTCTCGATGCTGCTGAAGCTGTCGCCCGCGGCATCGCCGCCCGACGCGGTGTTGGACGTGAGACTGATCACGATGCCCGCGGCGGAGGCGGCATAGGACGCGGTGTCGATGCCGTTGCCGCCGATCAGCGCGTCCGCGCCGGCGCGGCCCTGGAGCGTGTCGTTGCCGTCGCCGCCGTTCAGCACATTGGCCCCGGCATCGCCGGTCAGCGTGTCGTTGAGGCCCGATCCGGTCAGGTTCTCGATGCCGGACAGGATGTCGCCCGCGGCATCGCCGCCCGACCCGGTGCCGTTGACCGTGACCACGACCGCGGACCCGGCGTAGCTGGCGGTGTCGGTGCCGACGCCGCCCTGCAGCGTGTCGGCCCCAGCCCCGCCTTCGAGCGTATCGTTGCCATTGCCGCCGTCGAGGGTGTTCGCCGTGGTGGTGCCGATCAGCGTGTCGTTGAAGGCCGAGCCGGTGACATTCTCGGTGGTGGTTATGACGTCGCCCTGGGCGAAGCCGCCGGTGTTGGCGTTGGTGAGCAGGTTGACGCTCACCGCCGCGGTGGAGGCGGCATAGGTCGCCGTGTCGATGCCCCCGCCACCGTCCAGCGTGTCGGCCCCGGCGCCGCCGTCGAGCAGGTCGATGCCAACGCCGCCCTGCAGGTTGTCGGCGCCGCCCAGGCCGATGAGCGTGTCGTTGCCGTCGCCGCCGTTCAACGCATTGACCCCGGCATCGCCGGTCAGCGTGTCGTTGAAGGCCGAGCCGGTCAGGTTCTCGATGCCAGACAGGATGTCGCCCGCAGCGTCGCCACCGGAGGCGGCGCCGTTGACCGTGACCACGACCGCGGCGGACGAGGAGGCATAGGAGGCGGTGTCGCCACTGCCGTTGCCGCCGTTCAGGGTGTCGGCGCCGGCACGGCCCTGAAGCGTATCGTTGCCGTCCCCGCCGGACAGAAGATTGGCGCCGGCATCGCCGATCAGCGTGTCGCCGGAGGTCGAGCCGATGAGATTCTCGACGCTGTTGAAGCTGTCACCCTGGGCATCGCCGCCCGCGCCGGTGCCGGCCAGGTTGACCGTGACGCCCGCCGCCGAGGCGGCGTAGGTGGCGGTATCGATGCCCGCGCCGCCGTTCAGGGTGTCGGTGCCGCCGAGGCCGATGAGCGTATCGTTGCCGTTGCCGCCGTTCAGCACGTTCGCCTCGGCATCGCCGGTCAGCGTGTCGGCGAGGCCCGAGCCGATGAGATTCTCGATATTGGCCAGCGTGTCGCCCGCGGCATCGCCGCCCGCGCCGGTGCCGGCCAAGAGGTTGACCGCGACGCCTGCCGCCGAGGCGGCGTAGGTGGCGGTATCGATGCCCGTGCCACCGTCCAGCTTGTCGGCGCCGCCGAGGCCGATGAGCGTATCGTTGCCGTTGCCGCCGTTCAGCACATTCACCCCGGCATCGCCGGTCAGCGTGTCGGCGAGGCCCGAGCCGGTCAGGTTCTCGATGCCGGTCAGGATGTCGCCATCGGCGTCGCCTCCCGAGGCGGCGCCGTTGACCGTGACCACGATCCCGGCCGCGGAGACGCCGTAGGTGGCCGTGTCTGTGCCGGCGCCGCCGGTCAGCCTGTCGGCCCCGGCGCGGCCTTCGAGCGTGTCGTTGCCATTGCCGCCGTCGAGGGTGTTCGCCCCGGTGGTGCCGATCAGGATGTCGTCGAGGTTCGAGCCGATCAGGTTCTCGATGGTCGCCAGCGTGTCGCCCTGGGCATCGCCGCCCGTGCCGCTCCCGGCCGCGAGGTTGGCCGTGACGGCCGCGGCCGAGGCGGCATAAGAGGCGGTGTCGATGCCGTTGCCGCCCTGGAGGGTGTCGGCGCCGCCGCGGCCCTGAAGCGTGTCGTTGCCGTCGCCGCCGGCCAGGACATTCGCCCCGCCGTCGCCGGTCAGCGTGTCGCCGAAGGACGAGCCGGTCAGGTTCTCGATGCCCGACAGGATGTCGCCCGCGGCGTCGCCGCCCGAGGCGGCGCCATTGACCGTGACCACGACCAAGGCGGCGGACCCGGCATAGCTCGCCGTGTCGATGCCGGCGCCGCCGATCAGTGCGTCGGCCCCGGCCCCGCCTTCGAGCGTATCGTTGCCATTGCCGCCGTCGAGGGTGTTCGCCGCGGTGCTGCCGATCAGCGTGTCGTTGAAGGCCGAGCCGATGAGGTTCTCGATGCCCGTCAGCATGTCGCCCTGGGCGAAGCCGCCGATGTTGGTGTTGGTCAGCAGGTTGACGTTCACCGCCACGGTGGAGGCGGCATAGGTCGCCGTGTCGATGCCCGCGCCACCGTCCAGCGTGTCGGCCCCGAAGCCGCCGTCGAGCAGGTCGATGCCGGCGCCGCCCTGCAGGTTGTCGGCCCCGGCGCCGCCGCTGAGCGTATCGTTGCCGTCGACGCCGTTCAACGCATTCGCCCCGGAGTTACCGGTCAGCACGTCGTTGAGGGCGGAGCCGTTGACGTTCTCGATGTTGCTGAAGGTGTCGCCAGTGGCCTCGCCGCCGGACGCGGTCGAGGTGGCCAGGTTGATGGTCACCCCGACGGTGGAATCGGCATAGCCGATGGTGTCGGTGCCGGCGCCGCCGTTCAGCACGTCGCCGAGCGCGCCGCCCTCGAGATAGTCGTTGCCGGCTCCTCCGTTCAGCGTGTCGATGCCGCTGCTGTCGTCGGTTTCGTCGTTGCCGTCGCCGAACAGCTGGTCGTCCCCATTGCCGCCGTTGAGCGTGTCGTTACCGCCGAGCCCGATCAGGATGGTGTTGACGGTCAGGTTGGCGGTCAGGATGTCGTTGAAGCCCAAAGTGCCGAAGACCTGTTCGAAGCCGGCGAGGGTGGCGCCCCCGGTCATGGTCCCGGCCGCCAGGTTGATGGTGAGGGCCGCGCCCCAGCCGCTGCCGTCGAAGACGTCCACGCTGCCGGCGCCGCCGTCCAGCGTGTCGGCGCCTGCGCTGATAAAGATATAGTCTTCGCCGGCGCCGCCGCTGATCACGTTGGCTCCGTTGTCGCCGGCGAGCTGGTCGTCGAAGGCGCTGCCGGTCAGGTTCTCGAAGCCGCTGAACGTGTCGCCCTGGGCGTCGCCGGACTCAGCGAATCCTTCCAGGTCCACGTTGACGGCCCCGCTGGAATTGGCGTAGCTGAGCGTGTCGATGCCGGCGCCACCGGTCATGGCATCGGCGCCCAGGCCACCCTGGATGACGTCGTTGCCCCCGAGGCCGCTGAGCGTGTCGTCGCCGGCGCCGCCATTGATGATGTCGATGCCGTCCGGGTTCGCCGGATTGCCCGGATCGGTCCCGGTGAGGATGTCGTTGCCGGCGGTGCCATTGAGGGTCTGGGTCATGATCGTCCTCCTGCTTCGCTGGTCGGCGCCGCCGGTTTCTGTTGCGAGCGGCCGGGCTTCAAATGCGCCCGGTTGGCCCAGGCAGGACTGTATAGGTAGGATTTATCACAGGTTCTGCATATCCGGATAGGCAGATCGGACGGTTCGTGGGGCCGGGTGCCGCAGGAGGCCCGGACGCCGCCGGCGTCCGGGCCTGCTGGAGCTAGAGCACGAAGTCGCTGGCGGTCAGGGCGTGGTCGGCGGTGACGTTGATGGCGAAGTCGGAGACCTTGTCGCCGTTGACGTCGACATAGACCACCTGGACCGCCCCGGCCGTCACCACCCGCAGCTCGCCGGCCTGGCCGGTGTAGGCGCCGGTGCCGAAGGTGAAGGCGGTGTCGCCGTTCTCGGAATTGCCGTCGGCATCGATCGCCGACAGATCGATATGGTCGCCGGTCGAGACGTCCAGGATCGTGTCCTTGCCGGGGCCGGAGACCGCGCTGTCGGACAAGGCGGTGTAGACGAAGCGGTCGTTGCCCGCGCCGCCCTTCAGCGCATCGCCGCCGCCACCGCCGGTGAGCACGTCGTCGCCGGCCATGCCCCA
>NZ_JBFRCU010000151.1:0-9236 GCF_052113205.1 Inquilinus sp. YAF38
GTGCGGGAGAAGCGGTTGAAGGCCAGCCCGGCCTCCTGCGCCTCGGCCCGGGCCGCCTGCACCGCGGCCTCGTCGGCCTTGGGCTGTGCGGCGCGGGCCTGGGCGGTGACGGCACGGGTGCCTTCGCCCTCGGCCAGCTGCATGGCGATCTCGGCCAGGCGCGTGAGCATCTGGATCTGCTGCAGCGCGAGGCTGCGGCAGAAGGCCTGGATGTCGAGATCTGCTGGTGCGGGCTCCATGGAACGTAGCATGAACGAAGAGCGAGAGTCGGCGCAATGAACATTGCGTTTACACATCCACAAGCGGCGGAAAGCGGTCGATGCGGTCCTGACCGCCGTCCCTCGACAGGGCGGCCCGGCCTTGCCAAGGTGCTCGGATGGAAGATCTTGGCTCGACCGAACTCCGGCTGATGCAGGGCCTGGCCCAGCAGGTGATTGCATCGCGGCCGGAGCTGGTGAACGGCGACGCGACCGTCGGCGAGCTGGCCTGGGTCTGGGCCAAGGATGTCGACGCGCTCGGCCGGTTCTGGCGGCACCGGCTGTGGTTCGTCGACGGCCGGCTGGCGGCGTGGGGCTGGGCGCATCTGCCGTATCGGGTCCCGCGCAGCGACGGCACGTTCCGTGAGGCCAAGACGGCCAATCTGATCTGGCAGGCGCATCCGGACCGGCCGGAGCTTCTGACCGGAATCCTGGACTGGTACGACGAGGTGGCGGGCGACGTCGACCGGTTGCTGACGGTGCAGTCCGCGGATGTCCAGGCGCAGGCCATCGTCGCCGCGCATGGCTACGCCTTCGATGCGGAGGCCGGTTCGGATGACGGGTCCTGGGTGCAGTTCAATGGACGCGAGCTGACGGATTTACCGGACCCGGTGCTGCCCGAGGGATTCCGGTTCCTGACGGCCGGGGACGTCTCGGTGGCGGACGCGGTCAAGGCGCATCGGGATGCATGGCATCCGGCCAGCCTCGCCGAGGCGGCGTTCGAGCGGGTCCGGCGGACCTGGCCGTATCGGGCCGATCTGCATCCGCTGATCGCGGCAGCGGACGGCACGTTGGCCGCGACCGCGATCATCTGGCTGGACGAGCCGACGCGAACCGCCGAGTTCGAGCCCGTCGGCACGCACCGGGACTTCCGGCGACGGGGGCTGGGCACCGCGTTGCAGCTGTACGGCATGCACCTGGCCAGGGCGGCCGGCGCAAACCGCATGCTGGTCGCCTGTCTTGGCGCGCCGGCGCACCCGGCCGCCCGGAACCTGTACACCGGCGTCGGCTTTCGCGCGTTCACCCGGGACCTGCCGCAGATCAAGCGCGCGAGATAACGCCCGGACCTTGGCCGCGGCGCCGCAACTCCTCATTGGGACGGATGTCACAATCCTCTGGTATGAAGTAGCGATTTTGGATCAAATTCACCCCATTATCTGCAGGCATTTCGACTTCATCGATTGATGCAACGCCGGCCGCCGATCGCGCCGGCAACCCGATACCAACGGGGAGGAACCATCATGGCCATCATCAACGGCACTCCGGGCGACGATGAACTCGTTGGAACGGATCTCCCCCCCGACGCCGGGAACGACATCATCTCCGGTCTCGAAGGCAACGACAGCCTTTCGGGCCTGCAAGGGAACGATTCCCTGGCAGGCGGAGACGGTGACGACGCGCTCAGTGGCGGGGACGGCGAGGATACGCTCAATGGCGGCGCCGGCGACGACAGCCTTCACGGCGGCGCAGGCAGTGACATACTCTTTGAATTCGATTCCGGCACTCTGGACGGTGGCGACGGTATCGACACCGCCGACTTCAGCGGACACGGCGAGAGGGTCGTGATCAGGGCGAGCGGCCTCGGCGGCGACGCCAGTGGCAACCTGGTGAGCCTGGTGTCGGTCGAGAACCTGATCGGCAGCTCGTTTAACGACTTCCTGTTCGGCGACAGCGGCAGCAACGTGATCGACGGCTCCGCCGGTGCCGATACCCTGCGCGGGCGCGACGGCAACGACGTACTTCGGGGCGGCTCCGGGATCGATGACATTCGCGGCGAAGACGGCATCGACACCGTGAGCTACTACGCCGATGCGGCCGGCGTCACGATCATCCTCTCGAATTTCACCGCATCGACGGGCGACATCATATACGAGACCGAGAACGTCACCGGCAGCAACCAGGGGAACGACAAGCTGATCGGAAATTTCACCGCCAACGTCCTGGCTGGCTGGGGTGGTGACGACGTGCTCCGTGGCGACGCCGGGGCCGACACGCTCGATGGCGGCGCCGGCCGCGACGCCGCCAGCTATTCCATCAGCGCGGCCGGGGTCACGGTCGATCTCTCCACCGGCACCGGGTCGGGCGGCGACGCCGAGGGCGACACCCTGATCGGCATCGAGAACCTCACCGGCAGCAACCTGGGCAACGACACGCTGATCGGGAGCGCCGGCGCCAACGYCCTGGCCGGCTTAGGCGGCAATGACGTGCTCCGCGGCGGCGCCGGGGCCGACAGGCTCGAYGGCGGGACCGGCAGCGACACCGCCAGCTGGTTCACCGGCGCGGCCGGAGTGACGGCGAACCTCGCGGCCGGCACCGCCGGCGGCGGCGACGCGCAGGGCGATATCCTTGTCGGCATCGAGAACCTCACCGGCAGCAACCAGGGCAATGACAGCCTGGTCGGGAGCGCCGGTGCCAACACCCTGGCCGGTTGGGGCGGCAATGATCTGCTCCGCGGCGGCGCCGGGGCCGACCGGCTCGACGGCGGCGCCGGCGTCGACACAGCCAGCTATTACACCGGCACCGCCGGGGTCACGGTCAACCTCGCGACCGGCACCGGGTCGGGCGGCGATGCCCAGGGCGATACCCTGATCTCGATCGAGAACGTCAACGGCTCGGCCGGCGCCGACCAGATCACCGGCAGCGCCGTCGCCAATGCGTTGAACGGCTGGGCCGGCCAGGATGTGCTGCGCGGCGGCGGTGCTGGCGACCGCTTCGTCTTCTCCGCCACCAGCGACAGCAAGGTCGGGGCCGCGGATCGGATCGCCGATTTCAGCCACGCCCAGGGCGACCGGGTCGACCTGTCGGCGATCGACGCCAACAGCGGCGCTGCCGGCAACCAAGCCTTCAGCTTCATCGGCACCGGGCTGTATACCCGTCATGCCGGCCAGCTGCGCTACACCTCCAACGGCACCACCACCACCATCGCCGGCGACATCAACGGCGACGGCGTCTCCGACTTCCACATCCAGCTCACCGGCGCCATCGGCCTTGTCGCCGCCGACTTCGTGCTGTAGCGCCCGGCCGTCCCCGACCGGTGGTGGTATCGGCCGGTCGGGACTGTGCCGTCACGCCCTGTGGAGGCCGCGATGACGATGGAAGACGCTGAGGCGACGGACGACCCGCCTCAGCGCGTCAGCGGCTTGTACTTGATTCGGTGCGGCTGGTCCGCCGCAGTGCCCAGGCGGCGGTGGCGGTCCTTCTCGTAATCCTCGTAATTGCCCTCGAACCACACCACCTCGCTGTCGCCCTCGAAGGCCAGCATGTGGGTGGCGAGGCGGTCGAGGAAGAAGCGGTCGTGGCTGATCACGATGGCGCAGCCCGGGAAGGTCAGCAGCGATTCCTCCAGCGCCCGCAGCGTCTCGACGTCGAGGTCGTTGGTCGGCTCGTCGAGCAGCAGGACGTTGGCGCCGGATTTCAGCATCTTCGCCAGATGGACGCGGTTGCGCTCGCCGCCCGACAGCTGGCCGACCTTCTTCTGCTGGTCGCCGCCCTTGAAGTTGAAGGCGCCGACATAGGCGCGGCTGGGCATCTTGCGCTTGCCCAAGTCGATCTCGTCGAGCCCGCCGGAGATCTCCTCCCACACCGTCTTGTTCGGGGAGAGGTCGTCGCGGCTCTGGTCGACATAGCCGAGCTTCACCGTCTCGCCGACCTTGAGCGCGCCGCCATCCGGCTGCTCCTGGCCGGTGATCATCTTGAACAGGGTCGACTTGCCGGCGCCGTTCGGCCCGATCACGCCGACGATGCCGCCGCGCGGCAGGCGGAAGCTGAGATTGTCGATCAGCAGCCGGTCGCCGAAGCCCTTCGACAAACCCTGGGCGTCGATCACGTTGTCGCCCAGCCGCTCCGGGGTCGGGATCAGGATCTGGGCCTGGCCCGGAGCCTGCTCGCGGCTCTGCGCCAGCAGGTCCTCATAGGCGTGGATGCGCGCCTTCTGCTTGGCCTGGCGGCCGCGGGCGCCCTGCCGGATCCACTCCAGCTCCTCGGCCAGGGTCTTCTGCCGGCTCGACTCCTCCTTGGACTCCTGGGCCAGGCGCTTTTCCTTGGCCTCGAGATAGGCCGAGTAGTTGCCCTCGTAGGGGATGCCGCGGCCGCGGTCGAGCTCGAGGATCCAGCCGGTGACGTTGTCGAGGAAGTAGCGGTCATGGGTGACCATGACCACGGTGCCCTTGTAGTCCTCGAGATGGTGCTCCAGCCAGGCCACGGATTCGGCGTCGAGATGGTTCGTGGGCTCGTCGAGCAGCAGCAGGTCCGGCTTGGCCAGCAGCAGCTTGGCCAGGGCCACGCGGCGCCGCTCGCCGCCGGACAGGTTGGTCACCGGGCTGTCGCCGGGCGGGCAGCGCAGCGCGTCCATGGCGATCTCGACCGTGCGGTCGAGGTCCCAGGCGTCGGCGGCGTCGATCTTCTCCTGCAGCTCGGACTGCTCGGCGATCAGCGCGTCGAAATCGGCGTCCGGCTCGCCCATCGCTTCGCTGACGGCGTTGAAGCGGTCGACCAGCGCCTTGATCGGGGCCAGGCCCTCCATCACGTTCTCGGCCACGGTCTTGGTGGGGTCCAGCTCCGGCTCCTGCGACAGGTGGCCGACGGTCGCGCCCTGGGCCACCCAGGCCTCGCCGGTGAACTCCTTGTCCATCCCGGCCATGATCCGCATCAGAGTCGACTTGCCCGAGCCGTTCGGGCCCAGCACGCCGATCTTCACGCCCGGCAGAAAGGACAGCCAGATCTTCTCCAGCACGACCTTGCCGCCCGGATAGGCCTTGGTCATGTCCTTCATCACGAAGACGTACTGGTAGGAGGCCATCGGGAGCCGCTCCGCGTATACAGGTCTGGAGAGGCCCGGGTTTTAGCCCATGGCGGCGGCGAAGGCCAGGGCCGCTTCGGCCGCAGGCCGAACGCCGCGATCGCCTGCTATGGTGCGCGCATGACTCGCACCCGCAAGACACCCGAGGCCGATGCGATCGTGGTCGGCGGCGGCCCGGCCGGGCTGCTGGCCGCGCTGCTGCTGGCCAGAAGCGGCATCACCACCGTGCTGGTCGCCCCGCCGGCGCCGGAGGACCACCGCACCACCGGCCTGCTGGCCGGGTCGGTCGCGATCCTGGAGCGGGCCGGGATCTGGCCGGCCTTGCTGCCGGTGGCGGCGCCGATGCGGGCGATCCGGCTGATCGACGACGGCGGGCGGCGGATCAGCGGACCGGAGGTGGTGTTCCGCGCCGCCGAGATCGGCCGGGACGCCTTCGGCCACAACATCGCCAACCGCGACCTGGTCGCCGCCCTGGCCGGGGCTGTCGCCGCGACGCCGGGGTTGCGCCGGGTGTCCGAGACGACGGTGGAGATCCGCATCGGCATCGGCGGCGTGACCGTCAGGACCCGCGGCGGCGAGACGCTGCATGGCCGGCTGGTGGTCGGCGCCGACGGCCGCAACTCCGCCGTGCGCGCAGCGGCCGGCATCGGGGTCCGGCGCTGGGGCTATGACCAGGCGGCACTGGTGACCACGCTGCGCCACGCCCGCGGCCATGATGACATCTCGACCGAGATCCACACCGCCGCCGGCCCCTTCACCCTGGTGCCGCTGGGCGACCGGCGGTCCAGCCTGGTCTGGGTGACCCGACCAGCCGAGGCCGCGGCGCTGGCGGCGCTCGACGACACCGCCCTGGCGGAGGCGATCGGACGGCGGGCCGAACCGATCCTGGGCGTGGTGACGGTGGACGGGCCGCGCCAGCTGTTCCCGCTGTCCGGCCTGGCCGCACGGCGCTTGGCGCTGCCGCGGGTCGCGCTGGTTGGCGAGGCGGCGCATGCCCTGCCGCCGATCGGTGCCCAGGGCCTCAATCTCGGCTTCCGCGATGCCGCGGCGATCGCCGCGGTCGCAAGCGAGGCCGTTCGCGCCGGTGCCGATCCGGGCGCCGCGGCGGTGACGGCGCGCTACGAGGCCAGGCGGCGCGGCGACGTCGCCAGCCGCAGCGCCGGGGTCGACCTGCTGAACCGGTCGCTGCTGACCGACGCCGCCCCTGCCCTCGCCCTCCGCGCCCTCGCGCTGCAGGCGGTGAAGCGGGTGGCGCCGCTGCGCCGGCTGCTGATGCGAGAAGGGATCGCCCCGGGCGGGGTCTAGAGCGGAATGAGATGAGGTCGTGGTCACGCCAGTGCATTCGGCCATGGCTGACAGGATGCCAAGTGTCTTCGCGCGTTGCCTCTCCCGCCTGGCGGGAGAGGTCGGGCGTCCGTAGGACGACCGGGTGAGGGTGGGCCCAGGCCTCGACAAAGGGCCCTCACCCGGAGCCGCTTCGCGTCTCCGACCTCTCCCGCAAGCGGGAGAGGCAACAACACCCCGCCTCGGTGCGATCGGATGACCCGATCTCACCTGAACTCATCCCGCTCCAACGTCCAGTGGCGGCGGGCGGCGGGCACTGCTACCGTTCCGTGACGGGCCCGCGACGGCCTGCCCTGTCTCACAACCGACGACGCCCGATGCCCGCCAAGACGAATCCCCTCGGCCTCAACCCGCTGCAGCTGAAGACCCTGACCGTGCTGCAGCAGATGGCCCAGACTCCCCGCTTCGCCACCCAGCAGGAGGACGGCACGGTGCTGGTCTCCAGCTTCCCGCCGCCGCATGGCGACCACTACCATGTCGGCGACGCGGTGGTGATGGGCCGGGACATGACCGGGCTGCACAATATCGCGGTGTTCGCGGCGCTCGAGCGCAAGGGGCTGATCCGCTCCGGCTTCCCCGGCGCCGCCATCGTCACCGCCGACGGCCTGGCCTACGACACCGGCCTGGCGTCGATCCTGCACCGCGCCGACCACTGACCGGCCGGACCCAGATGGCGCCCCGCTTCACCATCCTGACGCCCGACGCGCAATATGCCGACGACGCCGTGATCGAACGGCAGGTCGGCGGCGCCGATGTCGAGTTCGTGATCCGGCGCGAGCGCGACCGGAAGAAGATCCCGGACGAGGTCTACGCGAAGTGCGACGCGCTGCTGACCTGGCATGAGCTCAAGGTCGACCAGTCGGTGATCGACAAGCTGACCCGCTGCCGCATCATCGTGCGGGCCGGGGTCGGCTTCGACCATATCGACCTGGCCGCCGCCGGCGCCGCCGGCATCCCGGTGGCCAACACGCCGGATTACGGCACCAGCGAGGTGGCGGACCATGCCATCGGCCTGATGCTGGCGCTGCTGCGCGGCATCCCGGCCTATGACCAGGCGTTGCAGGCCGACCCGGCCGGCAACTACACGCTGGAGGCCGGGCGCCTGACCCGGCGGATCCGCGGCACCCGGATCGGCATCGTCGGGCTGGGCCGGATCGGCACCGCCACGGCGATGCGGGCCAAGGCCTTCGGGCTGGAGGTCCTTGCTTACGACCCCTACATCCCGCGCGGGGTAGAGATCGCGCTGGGCGTCACCCGGGTCGAGACCCTGTCCGACCTGCTGCTGGCCTCGGACATCGTCTCGATCCACGCGCCGCTGACGCCGGAGACGCACCGGCTGTTCGGCGACACCGCCTTCTCGGTGATGCGGCCGCATGCGGTGCTGATCAACACCGCCCGCGGCGCCATCGTCGACCTCGAGGCGTTGCACGGCGCGCTGCAGAACGGGCGGATCGCCGGCGCCGCGCTGGACGTGCTGCCGGAGGAGCCGCCGCCCGACCCGTTGCCGCCGCTGTTGGCGGCGTATCACGAGCAGCCGGACTGGCTGCGCGGCCGGCTGATCCTGACCCCGCATGCGGCGTGGTCGAGCCCGGAGAGCCAGGCCGACGCCCGCCATTTGTCGGCCGAGACCACCGTCGCCTATCTGCGCAGCGGCGCCCTGCGCAACTGCGTCAACGAAGCGTTCCTGGACCGCAAGAAGCTGCGGCGCTGAGGGCCGGGGACCTTTAGTCCACCTTTTTTCGTCATGGCGAGGCGCGCAGCGCCGTGGCCATCCAGGATGGTCGGGTTCGTTCCGGCTGCACGACTGGATGGCCACGCCCCTTCGGGGCTCGCCATGACGGCTTAATATCTCCCGGCACCCTCCAATTGGAGGGGAGATCGCGGGCATTTTTCGCTTTATTGTTTTTGCTGTCTGCCGGTTGGGGGGACCGACCGTCGCCATTGTCTCAGGGTATTTGATGGACCGGGATTGTTCGATGCACCGCCGTGTTCTCCGGCGGATCCTGCTGGGCTCGCTGAGCCTCGCTTTTCCTCTGTTCTGGTTCGATGTCGCCGATGCCGCGGCGGTGCCGCGCGACGGCAGGGCCGCGGGGTCGATCGTCCAGGCCAACGGGGAGTCGGAGATCCGCTTCACCGCCGCCGAGCTGTGGCAGGATGCGGAGGTACAGCAGGTGCTGCTGGGCGGCGACGCGCTGCGCACCGGGCCGCTGGGCGGGCTGGCGATCCTGTTCGCCGACCAGACCCAGATCCGCGTCCACAACAATTCCCAGCTGCTGGTCCGCGACGTCGGCGGTGACGGCGGCCCGGCGCGGATGGAGCTCGATTCCGGCGCGGTGTGGGCCCGGGCGGTGACCGGCGGCAGCGGCGTCGAGATCGCGACGCCGGCCGCGACCGCGGCGATCCGCGGCACCGACTGGTCGCTGGCGGTCGGGCCGGACGGCAAGACCACGCTGGTGGTGCTGTCCGGCGTGGTCGAGCTGAGCAACGAATTCGGCCGGGTCAGCGTCGGCCGCGGCGAGGCAGCGGTGGCCGCGGTCGGCAGCGCCCCGGCCAAGATCATCGTCACCACGCCGAAGGACCGCGAGCAGATGCTGTTCTGGCTGGCGCCGGGCAGCGTGTTCGACGCCTTCCCCGCCTCGGACACCACCGCCCACAGCCGGCGCGAGGCGCAGCGCCGCGTCACCGCCGTGCCGGAGGCGCAGCGCTCGGCCGAGGATGGGCTGGCCCTGGCTGAGGCGGATCTCGACATCGCCGGCCCCGCGGCCGCGGCGGCCGATCTGGCCAAGGCCCGCGCGGCCGGACTGACGCCGACCCAGGCGGCGCGGGCCGATCTGCTG
>NZ_JBFRCU010000152.1:0-9116 GCF_052113205.1 Inquilinus sp. YAF38
GTGCGGCGGTGGCGCTGACCGCGCGCTCGGCCGGGGAGATCGACGGCATCGCCCGCGAGCTGCGCGACGCCGGCGGCCGGGCCGTGGCCATCGCCGGCGACATCGGCGACGTCGCCTGGGCGGACTCGCTGGTCCGGCAGGCGACCGAGGCGCTGGGCGCGCCGACCATCCTGGTCAACAACGCCGGCATGGTCGGGCCGATCGGCCGGCTGCTCGACTGCGACCCCGCCGACTGGGCCCGCAACGTTACCGTCAACCTGCTCGGCGCCTATGCCGTGCTGCGGGCGGCGCTGCCGGGCATGATCGCGTCCGGCGGCGGCACGGTGGTCAATGTCAGCTCCGGCGCCGCCGAGAACGCCTATGAGGGCTGGAGCGCTTACTGCGCCGGAAAGGCCGGGCTGGCGATGCTGACCCGGTCGCTGCATCTCGAATATGCCGGCCAGGGCATCCGCGCCTTCGGCTTCCGCCCGGGCACGGTCGACACCGGGATGCAGGGCGAGATCCGCGCCTCCGGCATCAACCCGGTCAGCCGCATGCCGCGCGAGGCGCACGCCCCGCCGGAGCACCCGGCCCGGGTCATCGCCTGGCTGTGCGGCCCCGAGGCGCAGGACCTGGTCGGGCAGGAGCTCAGCATCCGCGATCCGGAGCTGCGCCGTCGCACCGGGCTGCCGTCATGAGCGCCGCGAAGGATTCGGGCTTCGTCCTCGACCCACGGATCGCGGCCTCGACCCTGCCGTGGCGCGACTGGTCGCTGTCGCAGGTGCGGCTGATGAACGACCGCCGCTTCCCCTGGCTGCTGCTGGTGCCGCGCCGGGCCAGGGCGGTGGAGTGGCACGCCTTGCCGCCGGAGGACCAGGCGGTCCTGCACCAGGAGACCATGCTGGCGGCCTGCGCCCTGGCCGCGGTGTTCCCGGCGATGAAGGTCAACATCGGCGCGCTCGGCAATGTCGTGCCGCAGCTCCACGTCCATGTCTTGGCGCGGCTGGCGGGTGATGCCGCCTGGCCGGGACCGGTCTGGGGCGCCGGCACCGCCGAGCCCTACGGCCCTGGCGAGGCCGAGGCGCTGCTGGCCCGGCTGGGCACGGTGCTCGAGGAGTCGACCTGAGTCCTGCGCATCCCTTGCAATCCGCGGCGGGGTCGCGTATACGGCCCCCTCGTTTGTGCGGAGCCGCCGGGCCATGAAGACCGATATCCATCCTCAGTACCATGAAATCAACGTCGTGATGACCGACGGGACCGAGTTCAAGACTCGCAGCACCTACGGCAAGGAGGGCGACACCCTCCGTCTCGACATCGACCCGAAGTCGCACCCGGCCTGGACCGGCGTGCAGAAGCTGGTGGATCGTGGCGGCCAGGTCGCCAAGTTCAACCGGCGCTTCGAGGCGTTCGGCCTGAAGAAGTCCTGATCGCGCGGCGCCCTGCGGGGCGCCTGCCGATGCTGGTGTGCGAGCCGGCCCCCGTGAGGGAGGCCGGTTTTTCGCATGGGTAATGCCGGGTCGGCTGGCCGACATACCTTCGACATCATGGCGGGCGACCCTGGCCGCAGCCAACGAGTCGCCGCCGCCCCATGGATCCTTTCGAGCACGCCCTGAACCGCCATCTCGCGCCCCGGCTGCGCGGCGCCGGCTTCACGCGGCGGGGCAGCACCTGGAGCCGGCGGCGGGGACTCTTCATCCATCAGGTGAACCTGCAGCGCTCTCAGACCAACAGCACGCTGGACTCGCGCTTCACCATCAACCTCGCCGCGACGCTGAACGTCGCCGGCGCCGCCGCAGGGCGGATGGTGCTGGAGGACGACTGGGTGTCGCGGCTTGACCCGGCGCTGCGTCCGCTCCGCATCGGGCAGCTCCGCCCCGGCGGCCAGGACCATTGGTATCGCTACCGGCCGGGCGACCCGGCCAGCGTCGATACAGCCTTGCAGGCAGCGTCAGCCGACCTCGAAGCCTATGGCCTGCCCCATCTCGACACAGCGCCCGGACCGCGGCAGTTCGGGCTCGCGCTCGTGATCGTCCCGGCCGAACGATTGTGGCGGCGTGTACGGCCGTCCCGGCTCCGCTGACGAGAGACCGGATGCGCTGATCTCAGGCCAGCCGCCCCAACGGGATGAAATCGCGCGACGACGGTGTCCAGGGGGCGCCGGTCCAGTCGCCCAGCCAGGTGTCGACCGCCAGCCCGGCCTCGCCGATCAGCCGTTCGAGCTGGTCGCGCGGCGGGAAGGCGATGCGCGAGCGTGAGGACAGGATCTGGCCGTCGGCGACGATCCGATAGAAGGTGCCGTAGGTCACGATGCCGGTGGCCGGGTCGTGCTCGACATCGTTCCAGGCGTCGACCGGGCCGAAGCGGGGATGCTCGATCCGCCGCGTTGACTCCGCCGGCGTCCACTCCCGCCATTCCTCCCGCGCCGGATTGCGGCTGTCGAAGATGAACCGGCCCTCCGGCGCCAGATGCGCTGCGATGGTGCGCAGCGCCGCCAGCTGGTCCTCCGGCGTCAGGAACACCTGGAAGGCATGGCCGGTCAGCACGATCAGATCGAAGCGCCGGCCCAGCCGGACGCTGCGGCCGTCGCCCCGGACCCAGCTCACCCGGTCGCCGCCGGGGCGGGCGCGGGCGATCTCTAGCATGGCCTCCGCCGGATCGACGCCGAACACCGTGCGCCCGCCCGCCAGATCCGCCGCCAGCCAGCCGGTGCCGCAGCCGAGGTCGAGCACGGAGGCGCGGCCTTCCGCCAGCGACCGGCAGAAGTCCTGGTCGGATGACCAGGCGTTCTCGACATCGTAGAAGCTGACCAGATCCGGGTCGTCGTAGAGTCGGTCCACCTTGGTCTCCGTTGCCGTCGGCTCACTTCATGGTATGGCACCGGCTGGTAATCCCTGCCTACTTCTCCGCGGCGATCGTCTCCCCGGCCCAGTCCTCGGGTGGCGGGCTGCGCTCATGCTCCGCGATGCGCACAGCATAGAGGTCGTAGAGCGCCGACAGTGACGGCTCGATCTCCCGGCACCGCAGGAAGGCCGTCCGCGCCTCGTCCCAGCGGCGGGCGCGATAGGCGGCGAGCGCCGCCTCATGCTGGCGGTCCAGCGCCTGATAGACGCCGTCCTCGGCGCTGCGATGGGCGAGCAGGGTGAAGACCGCGGCCGATTCTGTCCGGCCCTTGACCACCAGCCGGTCGAGCTCGATCAGCGCCGCGCGGCCGTCCAGGGCCTGGGCGGTGTCCGGCCCGATCACGGTGCCGACGCCGTAGCGCTTGCAGGCGCCCTCCAGCCGCGAGGCGAGGTTGACGCTGTCGCCCAGCGCCGAATAGTCGAAGCGCCGGTCCGAGCCCATATTGCCGACCACGCAGGTGCCGGTGTTGATGCCGATGCCGATCGCGATCGGGCCGGCCAGCCCCTCCCGTTGCAGCGTGTCGTTCAGCGCCGCGATCTCCGCCAGCATCCGGCGCGCGGCCTCGATTGCATGGGCGGCGTGGTCCGGGTCGTCCAGCGGCGCGTTCCAGAACGCCATGACGCAGTCGCCGATGAACTTGTCGATGGTGCCGCCGGTCGTCAGCACGGCCTCGGACAAGGGCGTCAGGATCCGGTTCAGCAGGCGGGTCAGGCCCTGCGGATCCTGCTGCATTCGCTCCGACAGGGTGGTGAAGCCGCGGACGTCGCAGAACAGCACGGTCAGCACCCGGGTCTCGCCGCCCAGCTGCAGCTGGCCCGGATCCTGCGCCAGGCGCGAGACCATGGATGGCGCCAGGTAGTGCTCGAAGGCGCGGGTGATGCGGCGGCGCTGCGCCTGCTCGCGGGCGAAGCCGTAGCCGCCCTGGACGATGATGGCGGCAGTCGTCCCCAGCATCGGCAGCACCGGCGGCAGCCACACCCGGCCGAAGCGCAGCAGGGCGTAGCTGCCGGCGGCGATGACGATCGCCAGCAGCGCCAGGGCGGCCAGGGACGGCACAGGCCCCAGCCGGCGGGTGCCGAAAAGCGCAACCAGCAGCAGCGCCGCCAGCACCGTCGGCGACAGCCAGGCCGGCGCCGGGGTGATCCACAGCCGGTGCACCAGGTTGTCGAGGATGGTGGCCTGCACCTCCGCCCCGGCGGTCAGGCGCCCGGTCTTCACCGTATAGGGCGTGACATAGGCGTCGGCGCCGCCGCTGGTGATGGTCGGCACCGCCTGCAGGCTGAAGCCGACGATGGCCGCCTTGCCGGACAGGAAGCCGGGCGGCAGCATCGTCTCCGGCTCCAGCGCCTGATAGTAGGACACGGTCGGATAGCTGCGCGGCGGCCCGAAATACTGCAGCAGCGCACCGGGCGGCGGCGCGGCCTCGTGCCCGGCCAGGCGCGCCAGCACCCCGGCGAACGGGTCGGGCACGTTCGGCAGGCGCCGCAGCACGCCGTCGGAATCGAGATCGACCGAGGCCACGCCGGAGCGGGCGCCGCCGGCCAGCAGCAGCGCCAGCGGCTCGGTCCGGATTCTTTGCTCGAAGCGCTGGTCGGCGATGGCGGTGATGTCCGCCRCCAGCACCGTGTCGCCCGCCAGGGCCGCGGCCAGGGCGGCATCCTCGGCCGGYTGCGACGGCTCGGCGAAGACGATGTCGAAGCCGATCGGCCTGGCGCCGGCGCGGCGCAGTGCCTGGGCCAGCCCGGCATGGACGCTGCGCGGCCAGGGCCATTGCCGGCCGATCTCGGCGAAGGACGGCTCGTCGATCGCCACGATCACCGCGCTGTGCGCCGCCGGCCGCGGCGGGTCGTAGGTCGAGAACAGGTCGAAGGCCCGGTTCTCCACCACCTGCCAGCCATTCGATGCTGCAAGGGGCACGAGGCCGGCGAGGAGCAGCGCCGCCAGCAGCAGCGGCAGCCACAGGCTCCCATGGACCCGGCCCTTCGCCATGCCTTTAACTAGCGGCTTAGAACTGCTTCCTGAAAAGTCTATTCTGATCGGACCGGATGAGGGATTGATCTGGATTCCATCCAAATCGATCGAATAGTTCGATCGCTATATAATTCGACTCGTCTATTGCGTCCCCTTCGAGGGAGTCCGACAGAATTTTTCGATCTATTACGATGGACGATGCTGTCGTCATTTTTGTGTCGAAAAACGGAACACGATCATCATCCATCCACAATTGGCGATTTTCCGTGTTTCCCAACGTTATGCTGAGTTCGACGCCAGCAGAGTAGAGATTCCTTGTGGACAGGCGGCGTACAAATTCGACAACCTCTGTTACGAACCAGATTGCGCCAATGACGCTGATCACGCGGCCCTTCGGACGTCTCTGAGTGCCGGTACGAATATCCTCTGTTAGAGCTTTATAGTGAAGAAACTGAGAACTACGATACATGCGCCAAAACTCTATATGATGATACCAATCACACCAATTCTGAGCAAATTCATCGCCATTGTCGTTGCCGCCATGTTCGCTGTCATGGCTGATGTGGGGATAATCCCATCCTCGCAGGGATACGCGGGATTTCTCAACAATTTCACGGCACTGAGCTAGCAAAAGTTTGTTGTCGAGAGGTTGAAGCGGGCGGACGTTGACGCGCCAGTACCCATTCTCAGTGATCCGATCTAGCAATCCGTCACGCATTAAAGCCCCCCGAGTTCTGCATCATAGTCGTAGGCAGGCTCCTGTTCGGCCGCAAATCCCATCCTGCGCATCCTGCGCATGCCGCGACTCACGGCTGTGTCGATGACGTCTCTGAGCTCCATATAGTTGGAGATCCTGGCGCTTTGAGGACGCCGAGCGCGGCTACGGAAATATATTGTGCCTTGATGGACATCAGCACCATCTCTCCGACAAATGACTGGAATCGTTTCGAATGGGCTCACGTCGATGACAACGTATTTGAGCCCGTTGCGATCTTCAACAACATGGCGGGTGAAAATTACAAGTGGATCGGCGAACGGTGCAATCTGATCTCTCATGTGATCAATCGCGTATGTTGCAATCTGAGTCTCGCTCAAGCCCTGACGAGCGAACGTTTGATCTGCAACGCCGACAATAATTCTGCCACCATCCTGAATATTTGACATAGCTAAAATGTCTTTTACAAAGATATTTTTATTCCAGTCGATCGCTGCCTTGAATTCAATTCGGTCTGTTTCCTCAGCTCCGTCTAACAAGGACTCGAGCTCGTCTGTATCCATCTTTCACCGGCAATGTTAATATGGCCCATGGTTTGTAGGGAATGATCGCAATTTAGCAGGTAGTCGGACCGGACGCCATCCCGTCACCTGAACTCCAAGAAGCTACAAAGTAGCATCCGCCGACGTTGATGGCCCCAACATTCCTCTGATAATCGGTGTTGTATTTCGGTCGAAGGACTATAAACAGAATACAAGCCTCACATCACGCGGGATTACGCGGTATCAGAGAAAATAATCCTTTAATGGTGCTTTTATTCCGGTCAGACCGCTAGAACCGGAGCGACGCAGTGGCGGCGATCAGCCGGCCCGGCGCCTCGACCCCGAAGGCGGTGTCGTACTCCTCGTCGAACAGGTTGCGGATCACGAAGCCCAGCGCGAGGCGCTTGTCCAGCGGCTCCCAACTGATCGCGATGTTGGTGCTGCCGAAGCCGTCGATCTCGGGCAGCCCCGGCCCGCTCGATTGCGGCCCGGCCCAGACCCGCTCGATCTGCGCCCGGATCTGCAGTGGATGCACCCAGACCGCGCCGATCCGCGCCGTCCAATCCGGCACGAAGGGGATGCGCTTGCCGTCGTCGATCCCCTCGGTGACCTCGGACCGGATCAGCGAGGCCGAGCCGTAAATGCCGATGCCGCCGTCGAACCAGAGATTGCCGGCGGCGGTGACCCGGTCGGTGCGGCCGCGCTCGACCTCGACCGTGGCCAGCTGGGTCGAGGGATAGGCGAAGGACAGGTTCTCCAGCTCCTGGTGCTGGCCCTCCAGGCTGGTGAAGATGTGCGGCGTCCACTCCGCCTCCCAGCGGGCGGTGTAGCTGGTGGCGACGCCGCCGGCGTCCAGGGGCAGGGTGTCGGCCAGGATGCCGACGGTGTCGACCGGGGCCAGGGTCAGGTTGCCCGGTGTCTTGGCGCCGCGCTGGACGGCGGCGCGCAGCCAGTGCCCCTCGACCGGCGACCAGGCCACGCCCAGCCGCGGCTCCAGCACCACCTCCGGCACCGGCCCGCCCTTGTCGGCGCGGACGATGCCGGTGCCGAAATCGATCCGCAGGTCGGGGGAGGGGGTCCAGCGGCCATAGGCGAAGACTCGGCCCAGCGTCTGGTCGGTCTCGCTGCGGGTCGTGTCGCTGAACTGATCGGACTGCACCTCTCGCCCGAAGATCTTGATCGACCTCCAGGCGGTCTCGTCCAAGGCGAAGGTCGATCGCGTCGACAGCACCTCGAAGCCGTACTGCACCGTGATGTCGCCCGTGCCCCACAGATGGGCCAGGCCGCCCATGGTGGTGTCGCTGCGCTGCTTGATGATGTCGTCGGCGCGGATGTCGTAGCTGACGATCTCCGGGAAATCGACGTCGGGGATGTCGCTCAGCAGCGTGCGGTTGAAATCCCGGCGCTCGACATGGCTGCGCTGGACCATGGCGGTCAGGCGGCTGCGCTCGCCCAGGCGATAGCCGAAGGCCAGGCCGCCGGACACTGCCCTGGTGCGCTCGCTGGCGAAGGGGGTGGGCGCGAACAGCGTCCCGGCGATCTCGCTGCCGGCCTCGCCGCCGTCGATCCAGGCGGCGAAGCTGCCGCCCAGCCCCAGCTTTCCGGCCAGGCGGGCGCTGCCGGTCCAGCTGTCGCTGTCGTCGCCATGGTCGTCGCCGTCATTGTCGACCCGGGCGAAGCTGGCCCGGAAGGCCAGCGGGATCGGGGCGATGGTGTAGCCGTCGATATCCACCCCCTCGCTGTGGCCGAGCGTGTCGCCGACCGCGACGATGCCGCCGGTCAGCTGCGCGTCCAGGAACGGCCGCGGCAGCAGGTCGGTCCGGCGCTGCCGCGACGACGCCAGGGTCGGGTCCAGCAGCAGCGACTGGATCTCCGACGACAGCGCCGCCGCGTCCGGCACGGCCGGGTCGGCGCCGAACACGGTCGGCTGGGCGAGCACCGAGCGGCCGAGATAGCTGGCGGCGCTGAACGGGTCGTCGGTGCGGTCGTTGTAATAGCGGCCCCAGTCGATCAGCCCGAGATTGGCATAGGCCGCCAGCAGCGGCGGTCCCAGCCGATTGCCGAGATTGGCAGTGCTCAGCGCCAGGCTGCCCTGGTTGGCGCGCGCGGCGATCTCGCGGGCGTTGCGGATCGCCTCGTCGGCCTCGGCCTCGTCGATGGCGATGATGGTCCGCATGTTGGGGACCATCGGATCGTTCGGGTCCAGCCGGTCGGCATTCTCCAGCGTCTGTTTCGCCTGCTTGGTGTCGCCCAGCGCGTATTGCGCCGCGGCCAGCCCCTGCAGGTTCTCCGACGAGGCCGGGTTGGCGGCCGAGGCGGCGAGGAACTTGTCCAGCGCGCCGTCGATGTCGCCGGTCTCGAAGGCCAGGATGCCTTCGCCGACCAGGGTGATGCCGGAGTCGGGATCGATCGCCCGGGCCTGGCCCAACAGCGCCCGGGCCCGGTCGACCATGCCGGCCTCGATATAGAGGATCGCCTGGTTGACCCGGATGTTGGCGGCGTCGGGGTCGAGCGCCGCGGCCTTCTCCAGCGCGGCATCGGCCTCGACCAGCCCGCCGCGGATGTCGTGCAGCATGCCGAGGTCGTTCCACGCGTCCGCATTGCCCGGTGCCTCGCCGGTGGCGCGGCGCAGCAGGGCCAGCGCACCGTCCGGGTCATTGGCGAAGGCGACCTTGTAGTTGGCGGCCATGCGCAGCGCCTCGGGGTCGTCCGGGTCGATCGCCAGGGCGCGGTCGACCGCCTGCCGCATCCCCTCCCGGTCGCCCAGCACCTGCGCCGCCGTGGCCTCGCTGATGGCGATGTCGAGGTCGCCGGGGAAGCGTCGGCCGCCCGCCTGCAGCGTGGCGTAGGCGGCCGGCAGGTCGCCGCGGATCGCCTGCAGCCAGGCCAGGCCGTCGATCGCGAGCGGATCGTCGCCGGCCGCGAGCTCGCGCTCCATCGCTGCCGGGTCGACGGCCTCGCCGGAGGCGCTGCCGGCGAAGAAGCGGCCCAGCCGGGCCAGCAGGCGC
>NZ_JBFRCU010000153.1:0-8902 GCF_052113205.1 Inquilinus sp. YAF38
GGTCGACATCGAAGATCGCCAGCGTGCCGACCCCGAGGGTGAGGGCGGCATGCGCCACCGCCGCCCCGGCACCGCCGGCGCCGAGCTGGACCGCGCGGTCCTTGCGCACGTCCGGCAGGCCGCGCCGGACGCTCTCGGCGAAGCCCCACCAGTCGGTGTTGTGGCCGGTCCGGCGGCCGTCCTCGAACACCACGGTGTTGACGGCGCCCAGCGCCCGCGCGTCGTCGGACAGGGCGTGCAGCAGCGGGATCACCGCCTGCTTGCAGGGATGGGTGATGTTGAGACCGGCGAAGCCGCGCCGCTCCGCCGCTGTGACCAGCTCGGGCAGCGCCTCGACCCCGCGGCCGAGCGCCTCGAGGTCGATCAGCTCGTACTCGTAGCGCAGCCCCTGCTCCGCCCCCTCGCGCATATGCATCGCCGGAGTCCGCGACGCCTGGATGCCGGCGCCGATCAGGCCGACGCGAAGGGTGGTGGGGCGGATATGGGTCATGGACAGCTGCGCCGCTACATCTTTGAGCGAAAATGTACTAACTGGTACGTTCATGTCAATTGCCGCCGAACGGGTCGGAACACCAAAACGGCATGCTGCGCCATGCTGCCCATCTTGAATTGTCGCGGTTCAGCGGCCAGTTGGACGACGGCGCCGATGATTGTCGGGGCTCTTGACGAGGGGGCAATGCCATCCACTGACCTGACGCGCCGGTCGACGATCCCGATCGCCGACGACGAGCCGGCCAGTGCTGTGCCGCGACAGCGGCTGCTGAAGCACGAGGGTTTCTCCCGGCTGCTGGCGCTCGAACTCGCCCGGCACGCCTTGGCGCGGCCGGAAACCGAGCGGCCGCTGCTCGAGTGAGACGGCACGCTCCGGCGCCGCCGGATCCTCCATCCCCCACCACTCCGAGGGACCTCTCGTGGACTTCTCCTGGATCTCCGACCCGACCGCCCTGATTGCCCTGGCGACCCTCGTCGTCATGGAGGTCGTGCTCGGCATCGACAACCTGATCTTCATCTCGATCCTGACCAACAAGTTGCCTGAAAGCCAGCGCAGCAAGGCGCGCCGGATCGGCATCGGGCTGGCTCTGATCCTGCGGCTCGGCCTGCTAGGCACGGTCTCGATCATCGTCCAGCTCACCGCGCCGGTGTTCGAGGTCCTCGGCCATCCCTTCTCCTGGCGCGACCTGATCCTGATCGGCGGCGGCCTGTTCCTGGTGTGGAAGGCGACGAAGGAGATCCACCACAGCGTCGACCCGGCCCCGGCCGACGACGTCTTCGGCAGCGCCAAGGCGACGCTGGGCTTCGGCGCCGCCATCGGGCAGATCCTCCTGCTCGACCTGGTGTTCTCGCTCGACAGCATCATCACCGCGGTCGGCATGACCGATCACGTGGCGATCATGGTGATCGCTGTCATTTTTGCCGTAGCGGTGATGCTGGCCGCCGCCGATCCGCTGTCCCGCTTCATCCACGCCAACCCGACCGTGGTGATGCTGGCGCTCGGCTTCCTGATGATGATCGGCATGACGCTGATTGCCGAGGGCTTCGGCGCGCATGTGCCGAAGGGCTACATCTATGCCGCGATGGCGTTCTCGGCCCTGGTCGAGGGGCTGAACATGCTGTCCCGCCGGGCCGCGCGCGGCAAGGCTCCGGCCCAGACCAAGCACTGATCGTGGCGTGAGGTGGGGCCGTCCAGGCGGCCCTATCCCACCCGCGGCAGGCTGATGGTGGCGCGCAGGCCCTTGGCCTGGTTGGCCAGGACGATGTCGCCGCCATGGTGGCGCACGATGGTGCGGGCGATCGACAGGCCCAGGCCGACGCCGCCGGTCTCCGGGTTGCGCGAGTTCTCGATCCGGAAGAACGGGGCGAAGACCTGCTCGGCGGCGCCGTCCGGGATCCCCGGCCCGTCATCCTCGATCACGATCTCGATGCCGTCGCCGGCCCGCGCCACATGCACCCGGGCGCGCTCGCCGTAGCGGACCGCGTTCTCGACCAGGTTGCGGACGGCGCGGCGCAGCGCGTCGGGCCGGCAGCGATAGCTGATCTTCGGCCCTTCGATGAAGGTGACGTCCCGGCCCAGCTCGGCCAGGTCGTCGCACAGGCTCTCGACCAGCGCCGGCAGGTCGACGGCGCGGGTGCCCTCGGCCGTTGACTCCTCGCGGGCGAAGGCCAGCGTGGCCTCGGTCATCTTCTGGACCTCGGCGATGGTCGCCAGCATCTTGTCGCGCTCCTCCGCATCGGCGACGAACTCGGCTCGCAGTCGCAGGGTGGTCAGCGGCGTGCGCAGGTCGTGGCCGATCGCCGCCAGCATGCGGGTGCGGTCCTCGACGAAGCGCTGCAGCCGCTCCTGCATCCGGTTGAAGGCCTCGGCGGTGTTGCGGATGTCGTCCGGCCCGGCCTCCGGCAGCGGCGCCCCGGTTTCGCCGCGGCCGAGCGCCTCGGCGGCGACGGCCAGGCGCCGCATCGGCCGGGCGATGCCGCGCGCCACGATGATGCCGAACACCGACAGCATGACCGCGGTGACCGCGACCGACACCACCGCCTGGTTGGTCCAGAACGAATTGCCGGTCGGTTTGGCATAGGCACTGTTCAGCCAGGCGCCGCCGTCCAACTGGGCCGACAGGCCCATGCCGTAGGCCTCGTCGAGATACAGGAACCTGGCCGGGCGCGACAGCGGCCAGGCATGCGCCGGCACATCGACCCAGGGCGTGGTCACGGCCGCCGCGGCCGTGCCGATGCCGAGGATCTGGGCCGATTCCCGGCGGTCATCGGGCTTGTCCTGCTTCGGCGCTTTCGGCCCCCAGGGCGTCAGGCTCGGCAGCGGCTTGGCCAGCTGGGTCCAGGCCTCGCGACGCCAGGCCGTGGCGTCGCCCGGGCCATCGGGCGACACCCAGAAGCGGCTGTAGGAGGTGCCGCTGGCGCTCAGGATGTCGTCCTGCAGCGCCGGCGGCGTCGCCTCCAAGAGGCGGGCCAGCGACGCGGTGCGGCTGAAGAACTCGCTCTTGGCGGCGGCCTTCAGCGCCTGGCCGCGCTCATCCCACGAGATCAGGAAGCCGATGCCCTGCGACAGGGCGAGGGCCAGCAGCATCAGACCGATGAACTGGGCCGCCAGGCTGTGGGTCCACCACCGCCTCATGCCGGCTCGACCTCCGCCACGAAGCTGTAGCCGCCGCCCCAATGGGTCTTGATCAGGGCCGGCACCTTGGGGTCGGCCTCGATCTTCTTGCGCAGGCGGCTGACCTGGTTGTCGATGCTGCGGTCGAAGCTGTCGGCGGCGCGGCCGACGGTCAGGTCCAGCAGCTGGTCGCGGCTGAGCACCAGCCCGGCATGGTCGAGGAAGGCGTTCAGCAGCCGGAACTCCGCGGTGCTGAGCGCGACCGCCACGCCGTCCTCCCCGACCAGCTCGCGCCGGCCGACATCCAGCAGCCAGCGGTCGAAGCGCAGCGCCTTGGCCTTCAGCCGGCCGCGCTGCGGCGGCAGGCTGTGGACCCGGCGCAGCACCGCCTTGATGCGGGCCAGCAGCTCGCGCGGGTTGAACGGCTTGGTCAGGTAGTCGTCGGCGCCGATCTCGAGGCCGATGATGCGGTCGGTGTCGTCCGCCATCGCGGTCAGCAGGATCACCGGCAGGTTGCTGGTGCCGCGCAGATAGCGGCACAGCGACAGCCCGTCCTCGCCCGGCATCATGACATCCAGCACGACCAGGTCGGGCGCGCTGCGCTCCAGCATGCGGCGCAGCGCCGCCGCGCTTTCGGCGACGCTGACCCTGTAGCCGTGCTGCGACAGGTATTTGCCGACGAGGTCGCGGATGTCGCGATGGTCGTCGACGACGGCGATGTGCGGTATGGATTCCATGCTGCGCTCCACGGCCCGAACATACCGAAAACGGCGCCGGACCCCGCGCAGGAAATTGTATCAGATTGTCTCGGATCGCGGCTTTGCGACACTCCGCGACTCAAAACCCGGTCCGGTGACAGATCCCTGCGACAGTTGCCCGCCATAGTGCCCCCATCAGCGTAAACAGCGATGGTCAGGGCCATGTGGGCAATCGGACAGAACAGCCATGACAGGCCGCGCCTGCCGGCGCTGCGCCCGGCCGGCCGGGCGTCGGATCGGGTCGAAGCACCGCGCTCCGCCTTCGCCGCGGTGCTGTTCGCCGACATCGTCGGCTTCACCCGGCTGTGCCGGACGCTGGAGCCGGCGGGCAGCTTCGCCCTGCTGTCCGGCTTTCACCAGCGCATGGCGGAGGCGGTGGCGGAGCATGGCGCGGTGATCGGCGACCCGATCGGCGACGGCATCATGGCGGTGTGGTGCGGGCCTGTCCCTGCCGCCGGCCGCGCGGCCCTGCGCTGCGGCTTCGCCATGCTGGAGGCGATCGAGGACTGGAACCGGGCGCGGCGCGACGGCCTGCCCGTCCGGATCGGGGTCGGCCTGCATGCCGGCGCGGTGATGATCGGCCGGGTCGGCGCCGCCGGTCACGCCAGGCTCGGCGCCTTCGGCGACACGGTGAATGTCGCCCATCGGCTGGAGCGGATGACCCGGACCCGGCACAGCGACATCATCGTCTCGGAGGAGCTGTTCCGGGCGGTGGCCGACCATGCCCCGTCGGAGCGCCGGCTGGCCCATTTTCCCGTCGTCTGCAGCGCCGGGATCCCCGGCCGGGCGGAAGGGCTGGCGATCCGCATGGCGGCGCTCGGCTGAGCGGCCCGGGAATATCGTATCGAACTGTCCGATCCAGTCCTTGACGCGACACTCCGCGACAAACCCGCCGGCCACTCGGCACAGTTCTGCGACAAGCGGCCGGCATGGTGCGTGAGCATCAGTGAAAGGATGACCCCCATGCATGACGCGACACAGATCCGGCCGGCCGCGGCGGGGACCGCCCTCGGGACCGGTCCTGCGATCGGCCTGGAGCACATCGAGCCGGGTTGGCGCCCGCCGGTCGACCGGCTGGCCCTCAGCTGGAACGAGGTCGCGGCCGGCTGGCTGTCTGTCTTCGGCCTGGTGGCGATTCTGGGCGTGAGCACGATCATCCGCCACGAGCCGATGGGCGAACCGGTCTACCGCTCGGCCGGCCTGCCCGGGCCCGGCGCGGCGGCCGGCACCGAGATCTGCCATGGAGAGGCGCCGGCCCAGGTCGCCAACCCCTTCCTCGCGGCCGCGCGGCCGCCGGGCCAGGCCTGACCACACCTTCGGAACGAAGAGAGATGTCCGTGATGATCCGACCGGCCCTGCTGCTGGCCTTCGCCGCGCTGCTTGGCGCCCCCTTGCCCGCCGCCGCCCAGGACGCTGCGGCGGGGGAGCGCGCCTTCCGCACCCGCTGCGCCTCCTGCCACAGCGTCGAGCCCGGGCAGAACCGGGCCGGCCCCAGCCTCGCCGGCGTGGTCGGCCGCAAGGCCGGCAGCGTCGAAGGCGCTCGATACTCCCAAGCCCTGCGCGACTCCGGCATCACCTGGGACGCCCAGTCGCTCGACGGCTTCCTGGCCGATCCGCGCGGCACCGTGCCCGGCACCAGCATGACGCTGCGCCTCGCCGACGCCGCGCAGCGCGCCGCCATCATCGCCTATCTCTCCGGCCGGTAACCCGGCCGGGACTTTGTATCAAACCGTGTCAGCGGGCCGTTTCGAGACGGCTCGCGACAAAGCCCGGGGCCGCCGGACAAGGTTCTGCGACAGCCGGCCCCCAGGCTTCGATCGTGCAACCACCACAGGAGACGTGTCGTGATCACCAGACTCCCCGTTCCGGTCCTGGCCGGCTTCGCCCTGCTGGCCACCATCGGCACCGCCCTGGCCCAGGGCGACGGCTGCATCGAGCGCAATGCCAAGGCCCAGAGCACCCCGACGACGACCACGACGGCCCCGGCGCCGGCCTCGGACGCCAAGCCGAGCTGAGGCGAGGCGGGCACCGGACCCACCCGGTGCCCGCCAGTCGCGTGACGCCATTCCGGCCCCACCCAGCCCAACCGCGAGGCAGCCATGGCCTTCACCCTCAGGATCAACGGAACCGAGCGCAGCGTCGACGTCGAGCCCGACACGCCCCTGTTGTGGGTGCTGCGGGAGCAGATCGGCCTGACCGGCACCAAATACGGCTGCGGCATCGCCCAGTGCGGCGCCTGCACCGTGCATATCGACGGCGTCGCCACCCGGTCCTGCGCGATGCCGGTCAGCGGCATCACGCCGGACCAGCAGATCACCACCATCGAGGGGCTGTCGCCCGACGGCTCGCACCCGGTGCAGCAGGCCTGGGCGGCGCTCGACGTGCCGCAATGCGGCTACTGCCAGGCCGGCATGATCATGGCCGCGGCGGCCCTGCTGCAGCAGAACCGCAGCCCGACCGACGACGACATCTCCACCGAGATCACCAACATCTGCCGCTGCGGCACCTACAACCGGGTGCGGGCGGCGATCAAGCAGGCCGCCGCCAATGGCGGCTCGGTCCAGAGCGGCTGAGGGAGGCGAGAATGACGATCGTGCAGAGCGTATCGCGCCGCGGCTTCATCGTCAGTGCCGCCGCCGCGATCGGCGGGCTGTCGCTGGGCTTCCGCGTGCCCTTCGCCGGCGAGGCCCTGGCGGCCGAGGCGGTGTCCGAGATCAATGCCTGGGTCGTGATCCAGCCGGACGAGACCGTGGTGATCCGTATCGCCCGCTCCGAGATGGGGCAGGGCACCCTGACCGGGCTGGCCCAGCTGGTGGCGGAGGAGCTGGGCTGCGACTGGTCCCGCGTCACCACCGAATATCCGACCCCGGGCGAGAACGTCGCCCGCGACCGGATCTGGGGCAATTTCTCCACCGGCGGCAGCCGCGGCATCCGCGAATCCCACGACTATGTCCGCAAGGGCGGGGCGGCGGCGCGCGAGATGCTGGTCGCGGCCGCGGCGGCGGAATGGCAGGTGCAGCCGGCGGATTGCGCGGTCGACAAGGGCGTGATCAGCCATGCCGCCAGCGGCCGCAGCACCACCTTCGGCAAGGTGGCGACCGCCGCGGCGCAGCTGACGCCGCCGGCCGACATCACGCTGAAGGACCCGGAGGACTGGACCATCGCCGGCAAGCCGCTGCCGCGGCTGGACACGGCGGACAAGCTGACCGGCAAGCAGATCTACGGCGCCGACATCGTCCGGCCCGGCATGCTGAACGCCGCGATCAAGGCCTGCCCGGTGTTCGGCGGCAGGCTGAAGAGCTTCGACGCCGCCGCCGTCGCGGGCATGCCCGGCGTGCGCAAGGTGGTGCAGGTCGACGACACCACCGTGGCGGTGGTGGCCGACACCTGGTGGCGGGCCAAGACCGCGTTGGACGCCCTGCCGGTGGTCTGGGACGAAGGCCCCAACACCGGCGTCAGCAGCGCCTCGATCGCCGAGATGCTGGCCGCCGGGCTCGATGCGGGCGACACCTTCATCGGCAACCAGGTCGGCGATGCGCCCAAGGCGATCGCCGGCGCGGCCAAGACGGTCACCGGGGTCTACGCCTATCCCTTCCAGAACCACGCCACCATGGAGCCGATGAACGCCACCGCGGTGTGGACGCCGGAGCGCTGCGAGGTCTGGGTGCCGACCCAGAACGGCGAGGCCAGCCTGGCGGCGGCGGCCGACGCGGCCGAGCTGCCGGTGCGGCAATGCGAGGTGTACAAGATCCATCTCGGCGGCGGCTTCGGCCGGCGCGGCAACTTCCAGGACTATGTGCGCCAGGCGGTGCGCATCGCGAAGCAGATCCCCGGCACGCCGGTGAAGCTGCTGTGGTCGCGCGAAGAGGACATGCTGCACGGCGCATACCATCCCACCACCCAGTGCAAGCTGACCGGCGTGCTCGATGCGGACGGCACCGTGACGGCGCTGCACATGCGGATCTCCGGCCAGTCGATCCTGGCGGCGGTGCGGCCGGAGGGCATGCAGAACGGCATGGACCCGGTGGTGTTCCAGGGCCTGGTCGGCAGCGGCGCGGAAGGGGTGATCGGCTACACCGTCCCGAACCTGCTGGTCGACCACGCCATGCGCAACCCGCCGGTGCCGCCGGGCTTCTGGCGCGGCGTCAACCTGAACCAGAACGCGGTCTACCTGGAGTGCTTCATCGACGAGCTGGCCCATGCCGCAGGGCAGGACCCGCTCGCCTTCCGCCGCAAGCTGATGGCGAACCACCCGAAGCATCTGGCGGTGCTGGAGGCGGCGGCGGAGCGGATCGGCTGGGGCAGCCCGGCGCCGGAGGGAAGGCATCGCGGCTTGGCCCAGATCATGGGCTTCGGCAGCTATGTCGCCGCCGCGGCCGAGGTCTCGGTCACCGACGGTCGCCTGCGGATCCACCGCATCGTCGCCGCGACCGACCCCGGCCACGCCGTCAACCCGGCGCAGATCGAGCGCCAGGTCGAGGGGTCCTTCGTCTACGGCCTGTCCGCCTGCCTTTACGGCGAATGCACCGTGAAGGGCGGCCGCATGGAGCAGGAGAATTTCGACACCTACACCGTGCTGCGCATGGACGAGATGCCGGCGGTGGAGACGATCATCCTCCCGTCCGGCGGCTTCTGGGGCGGGGTCGGGGAACCGACCATCGCAGTCGCGGCCCCGGCGGTGCTGAACGCGATCTTCGCCGCCACCGGCAAGCGCATCCGCACCCTGCCGCTGGTCAACCACGATCTGAGCGCATGACCACGCGTCAGGTGCTTGCCGACATGCCCGTCCTGGCCCAGGCCAATCGGATGACTGGCGGGCGACGTTGTCTTGCCTCTCCCGCTTGCGGGAGAGGTCGGAGACGCGAAGCGGCTCCGGGTGAGGGGATAGCGGCTTCGCCGAAAGCACAGCCTTGCAGAGAGCGAGCGCATGATCCGCCCGGTCCTGAAACGCTGACCCTGGTGTCGCGGCCGAGCCGCCCTCACCCGGTCTCGCTGCGCGAGCCCGACCTCTCCCGCAAGCGGGAGAGGCAACGAACAG
>NZ_JBFRCU010000154.1:0-8631 GCF_052113205.1 Inquilinus sp. YAF38
GGCCAGCGCGGCGCGCGCCGGTGCGGTGCGCAGGCGCCGCATCGCGATCCCGGCGATCACCAGCTCATGCGCGGTGCGCCAGGCCGGCGGGAAGGGCGCGGGGTCGAGCTCGGCCAGCGCCTGCTCGGCCTCGTCGAGCCGCCCGATCAGCAGCAGGCGGCGGATCGCCAGGGTGCGGGCATGGGCGGCGTTCAGCCGGTCGCCATGCGCGTCCAGCGTCGCCCGCGCCGCGTCCAGCGCCTTGGGCGGCCAGCCCAGGTCGCGCGAGGCCAGGGCKACCTCGGCCTCGGCGACGATGCAGCGGGCCCGGGCCACCGCCTCCTTCGCCCCGAAGGCGCGCGCCGCCCGCCGCAGCAAGACCTTGGCCCGGGTGAGGTCGCCCAGCTGCGCCATGGCGATGCCGCGCAGCGCCAGCGCCGGCGCGTCGTCGCGCAGCGCGACCCGGTTCAGGGCACCGAGAGGATCGCCCGCGGCGAGAGCGCGCCCCGCCGCCGTGATCAGCGAGTCCATCGGAATCCCGTCACACTTGTCACTCCCCGCCCTTGGCTCCCCGGCGCCAGTCTAACCCACCGGACACCAAAGGAGAGTGAACGATGGCTGACCTGGCGATGCCCCGCCCGCTCGGCGCGGCCGGCTGGCTGCACCTCGCCGCCACGCCGACCTTCGCCGTCATGGCGCTGGTCACCGGCGTGTCCGGCGGCGAGGCGGATGTCCTGTGCTCGGCCATGGGCGCGTCGCCCCTGGCCGGCATGGTGCCGATGTACCTGCTGATGAGCGTCTTCCACGCGGCGCCCTGGCTGAGGCTGGTCGCCGGCCGCGATCCAGCGGCCCGCTGACCCCCCTGAAGGAGATCGATCATGAACGACATCGCGCCGCGGTCCGGCACCCAGGACATCGTGGTGGACACCGACTTCCGGCACCCGCCGGAGACGATCTGGCGGATGCTGACCACCAGCGAGCTGATCGGCCGCTGGATGATGGTGCCGACCGGGTTCGAGCCGGTGGAGGGCACGCGCTTCACCTTCCAGACCACGCCGGCCGGCGCCTGGGACGGCGTCATCCGCTGCCAGGTGCTGGAGGTGATCCCGAACGCGCGCCTGGTCCACAGCTGGAGCGGTGGGCATGAGGGCAACGCCGGATACGGCTCGCGGCTGGACACGGTGATCACCTGGACGCTCGCCGCGACGGACACCGGGACGCGCCTTCGCCTGGTGCATTCCGGCTTCGTCCCCGCGAGGAACGAGTCAGCCCTCGCCACCTTCGGCGAGGGCTGGAAGAAGGTGGTCGCGAATATCGGCGCCATCGCCGATGAGAGCGGGCCTTCGGAGGAGGAAGAGGCGAGCGAGCCCTGGGCCGGCGGATGCGCCTGCGGCGCGATCCGCTACGAGATCGCGGCCGAGCCGATCTTCATGAACGACTGCCAGTGCCGCGACTGCCAGCTGCGCAGCGGCACCGGCCATGGCTCGTACCTGACCTTCCTGAGCGCCGGGGTGAAGACGCTCACGGGAGAGGCCACGCGCTGGGACATCGTCACCGACAACGGCAATGTGAAGAGCCACGCCTTCTGCCCCACCTGCGGATCGCCGGTCTACCTGACCTCCGCGGCCAAGCCCGACTTCTTCACCGTGCACGCCGCCACCCTCGACGATCCGGGCCGGTTCAGGCCGCAGGTCGTGACCTATCGCATCCGCGGCCACGCCTGGGACCGCATCGACGAGACCCTGCCGCAATTCGAGAAGATGCCGCCGATGTGATGGCAAAAAGGGCGCCCGGTCGCTCCGGGCGCCCTTTGTCATGACCGGACAGCGGGATCAGGCGGGCTGGGCGATGGCGGCGTGGTCCATCCACATGATCTCCCAGACATAACCGTCGGGGTCCTCGACGCTGCGGTTGTACATGAAGCCGTGGTCCTGGACCGGGTTGGGGTCGGCCCGGCCGCCCGCCGCCGCCGCCTTGGCCACGGTCGCGTCCACCGCCTCGCGGCTGTCGACGCCGAGCGCGATCAGCGCCTGGCTCTCGCGCCGCGCATCGCCGATCGGCCGCTGGGTGAACTGGCGGTAGCGGTCATGGGTCAGCAGCATCACGCCGATCGCGTCGGAGAACATCACCGACGTCCCGTTGTCGTCCGAGAACTGTGGGTTCACCGTGCCGCCCAGCGCGACATAGAAGGCGCCGGACGCTGCGAGATTGCGCACGGGCAGGTTCACGAAAATCATCTTGGCCATCGTTTCCTCGTTCACCAAAGGCGGCGGACCGCGTTATTGTCTCGATGAAGAGTTAATAGATGAAATGTATCTCGTCGTCAAGATACTCATCGTCGAGAGGATTTGAGATGGACCGAGCCGCCAAGGCCGTCGAGCAATGGGCCCGCGAGCGCCCCGACCTTCCCGGCCTGCCGATGGCGATCTTCGGCCGATTGTCCGATGCCGCCGAGCGGGTGATGCGCGATCATTTGAACCCGCTCTTCGCCGAGGCCGGACTGCAGCCGGGCGAGTTCGACGTGCTGGCGACGCTGCGGCGCTCGGGCGAGCCCTGCATGCTGTCGCCGACTGCGCTCTACCAGGCGCTGATGAAATCCTCCGGCGGCATGACCGCCCGGCTGGATCGGCTGGAGCATGCCGGGCTGGTCGAGCGCCGGCCAGATCCGAACGATCGCCGCGGCAAGCTGATCGCGCTGACCGCGGCCGGCCGGCGCGTGATCGACCAGACCATCGGCCGCCATGTCGCCAATGAGGAGAAGCTGCTGTCGGTGCTGACCCCGGCCGAGCAGGAGACTTTAAACGCGCTGCTACGGAAGCTGATCGCCGGGCTTTAGGGTCTAGTGCGCCGCGGGCCGGCACGTGGCGGCGAGCTCGTTCCGGTCGAGGGGCATTGTTCGCGATTTCTAACAGCCTGTGCGGATCAGGCGGCATTATCGAACAGAACGATCGGCGCCATATCGAAGCTCGTCCTTGAAGGAGACCCGATATGCCGACCCTTTCCGCCGCGGGCACATTCCCGCTCGCCGACCGCACCGTGAACCGCATGGGCTACGGCGCCATGCAGCTGGCCGGCCCCGGCGTGTTCGGGCCGCCGAAGGACCGCGCCGCCGCCGTCGCCGTGCTGCGCGAGGCGGTGGAGTCCGGCGTCGACCACATCGACACCAGCGACTTCTACGGCCCGCATGTCACCAACCAGATCATCCGCGAAGCGCTGCATCCCTATCCGGACAATCTCACGATCGTCACCAAGGTCGGCGCGGTCCGCGGCGGCGATGGATCCTGGATCCCGGCGCAGGAGCCGGCGGAGCTCGAGCGCGCGGTGCATGACAACCTGCGCAATCTCGGCCTCGACGTGCTCGACGTCGTCAATGTCCGGATCATGGGCGACATCCATGCGCCCAGCGAAGGCTCGATCGAGGCGCAGGTGACCGCGCTGGCGGAGCTGCAGCGCCGCGGGCTGGTCCGCCATGTCGGCTTGAGCAACGCGACCTCGGCCCAGGTGGCGGAGGCGCGGCACATCACCCCGATCGTCTGCGTCCAGAACCAGTACAACCTGGTGCAGCGCGAGGATGACGCGCTGGTCGACGAGCTGGCGGGGCAGGGGATCGCCTATGTGCCGTTCTTCCCGCTCGGCGGCTTCTCGCCGATCCAGTCCGCGGCCTTGTCACGGATCGCCGAAGGGCTGGGCGCGACGCCGCGGCAGGTGGCGCTGGCCTGGCTGCTGCGCCGCGCCCCCAATATCCTGCTGATCCCAGGCACCTCGTCGCCCGACCATCTGCGCGAGAACCTGAAGGCGGCGGAGCTGGCGCTGCCGGATGCGACGATGGCCGAGCTCGACGCTATCGGCCAGCCCCATTAGCCGTCACGGCCTGGGCGCCGCCGGCAGGCCCTCGCGCAGCACGCCGATCGCGGCCTCCACCACCGAAGACCGGCGGTCGCGGGCGAACAGCCCGTACTGGGCGGCCAGCGGCGCCGGCACCCCGGCCTTCAGCACCTTCATCGACCCCGGACGGACGGAATCGGGCGGCAGCACCCCGACGCCCAGCCCGTTCTCGATCGCGGCCTGCAGCGCCGTGACGCTCTGGCTGGTGAAGGTGATGCGGTGCTCCCGGCCGGCCGCGGCCAGCGCCTCGATCATGCGCCGGCGCCACAGGCAGGGCGCGGTGAAGGCGACGAGGTCGAGCGGCCGGTCGGGATCCGGGGCGTGGTCGGGCGCGCAGACCCATGGCAGCTCGACCGTCCAGGTGACCAGCGCGTCCGCCGTCACCACCGAGGTCGGGCCGAGCATGATGTCCAGCCCGTCCTCGCCCCACAGCCTGCCCAGCGCGACGCTGTGCTCGACCACCACGTCCAGGCTGATGTCCGGATAGGCGCGGTGCAGCCGGCCCAGCGCGGCCGGCAGCGCCGTGGTCGCGACCTCCTCGGCCAGGCCGATCCGCACCCCGCCCTTGATCTCCTTGTGCTGCAGCCGGGCCGCGGCCTCGTCGCCCAGCGCCAGCATGCGGGTGGCATAGCCCAGGAAGATCTCGCCCTCCGCGGTCGGCACCACGCCGCGGCCGGTGCGCTGGAACAAATGCCGCTCCAACAACCCCTCCAGCCGGCGCATCTGCATGCTCAGCGCCGACTGGGTGCGGCCGCTCTGGGCCGCGACCTTGCTCAGGCTGCCCTGGCGGCAGACCGCGACATAGGTGCGGAGGAGGTCGAGGCCGATCTGCTCGGATATCATCTTTGCTGAACTCTGATGTTGCCGATATCAGGCTACAACTGTGTCCCGCCGCACGCCACCTCCCGGTCCTGAGCAGCACAAGGAGGTGCCCATGAGAGCGATCCGCGTTCACCGTCACGGCGGGCCTGAGGTCCTCACCTATGAGGAGGTCGGGATCGGCCTGCCCGGTCCCGGCGAGGTGCTGGTCCGCAACCGGGCGATCGGCCTGAACTTCGTCGACACCTATTTCCGCAGCGGCACCTATGCCCCGCCGCGCCTGCCCTTCATTCCCGGCAACGAGGGCGCCGGCGAGGTTGTCGCGGTCGGGGAGGGCGTCGCCGGCTTCGCGCCGGGCGACCGCGTCGCCTATGTCGAGACGCTCGGCGCCTATGCCGAGCAGCGCATCGTGCCGGGGCATTTCCTGGTGCATCTGCCCGACGCGATCGATTTCGAGACCGGCGCGGCGATGATGCTGAAGGGGCTGACGGCGCAATACCTGCTGCGCCGTACGTTCAAGGTCGGGCCCGGCCACACCGTCCTGATGCACGCTGCGGCCGGCGGCGTCGGCCTGATCCTGACGCAATGGGCGAAGCATCTGGGCGCCACCGTCATCGGCACAGTCGGGTCGCCGGAGAAGGCCGCGCTGGCGCGCGCGAATGGCTGCGATCATGTCCTCGACTACCGGGATTTCGCCGTGCGGGTGCGGGAGATCACGGGCGGGCAGGGCTGCGACGTCGTCTATGACGGCGTCGGCCGCGCCACCTTCGAGGCCTCGCTCGACAGCCTTCGGCCCTTCGGCACCTTCGTCAGCTTCGGCTCGGCCTCCGGCGCGATCCCGCCCTTCGACATCACGCTGCTGATGCAGAAGGGCTCGCTCTTCGCCACCTGGCAACTGCTGTTCGAGCACCTCAGGAAGCGTGAGGACGTTCTGGCGATGAGCCAGGACCTGTTCGACGTCGTCGCCAGCGGCGCGGTGACGGTCCCGGTCCACGCCCGGCTGCCGCTGGCCGAAGCGGCCGAGGCGCATCGCCGGCTGGAGGCGCGGGAAACGACCGGGGCGACGGTGCTGCTGCCTTGAGACCACTCCGAACAACAACTGAATCAAAAAGATTGTCATGCCCGGGCCTGACCCGGGCATCCAGAGACCGTCGACATCTTCTGGATTGCCGGGTCAAGCCCGGCAATGACAAATAAGAAGCTACCCTTTATTTGGAGCGCTTGTTCTTAAGCAGCTCCTTAGGCCGGAATGGCGCCCGTCCGTTCCTTGCGGAGGGCGGGTCGGCCGCGCTCACCCTTAGCGGGACGTCACGGCCACCGAGCCGGTCTCCAGCAGCGACTTCAGGTTCGACAGGATCATCGGCCAGCCGCCGGACACCGCCTCGATGAACTTCGACTCCGCGCGGTCGATGCTGTGGGTCACGGTCAGCTTGACCGCCTCGCCGGCCGGTTCGAGCTCCATGGTGCAGCGGGAATCGCCCTCGGCCTTCAGCTCCGGTCGGAACTCGTTCCGCCAGCGCAGCACCAGGCGCCTGGGCGGGTCGAACTCCACGACCTCGCCGGTGTCGCCCACCCTGCCGTCGGGCAGGATCAGCTTCCAGGCACCGCCGGCGCGCCACTCGGCCTCGTGGCGGACGCCCATCCAGTAGCGGGGGGTGACCTCCGGGTCGGTCAGCGCCTGCCATAGCGCGGCCGGCGTGGTGCGGATGAAGGTGACGTAGACGAAGGTACTTCCAGCCATGACGTCGTTCCTTGCTGTTGTCTCGGTTGTTCGTGAGGCTTGGTGCTAAGTGTCGTCGCCCTCCCGTTCGAGCCGGGTCTTGAGCTCCGACAGCGCGTCCAGCCGCGGCTGCTCGAACTTGCGGATCCACCGCTCTGCGATCTCGTGGATCGGCACCGGGTTGATGAAGTGCCGCTTCTCCCGGCCCTGCCGTTTCGAGGAGATCAGGTTGGCCTCCTCCAGGATCGCCAGGTGCTTGGTCACCGCCTGGCGCGTCATCTCCAGCCCACGGCAGAGCTCGCCCAGCGTCTGCCCGCTCTCCGCATGCAGCCGGTCCAGCAACTCCCGGCGGCTGGCATCCGCCAGGGCCCGGAACACGGCGTCGTCGTCGCTCTGCATCATCCTAATATGCAACTATATAGTTGCATGTCAAGGCCGGCGGCATCGGGGCTGCGCTCCTAGGCTCGGCCGGGATATGCTCCGCGGATGCCGCTTCGCCTGCCGCCGCTCGCTGCCCTCCGCTTCTTCGAGGCGGCCGGGCGCCATCTCAGCTTCAAGCTCGCCGCCGCCGAGCTGAACGTGACGCCGAGCGCGGTCAGCCACGGCATCGTCGGGCTGGAGCGGGCGCTGGGCGTCGCGCTGTTCGTGCGCGAGCCGCGCCGGCTGTCGCTGACGCCGGAGGGGGCGGATTACCTGCCCTATGTCTCCGAGGCGCTGTCGCTGATCGCCATCGGCACCCAGCGCCTGCCGCACCACCGCGAGCGCCGCACCATCACCGTCAGCTGCGCCCCGACCTTCGCCTCGCGCTGGCTGCTGCCGCGGCTGCACCGCTTCGGCGAGCGCTGGCCGACCATCGGCGTCACCGTCGACACCTCGCGTCGGCAGGTCGGCTTCCCGGTCGACGGCTTCGACTTCGCCATCCGCATGAGCCGCGCTGCTGGCACCGCCTGGACCCGGCTGTTCGGCGAGACCCTGGTGCCGGTGTGCAGCCCGACCTATCGCGAGATCCTGCGCGGCGACGACGGGGCCATCGACCTGCGCCGGGCCGCGTTGATTCACGTCACCCCGGCCAGCGAGGACTGGCAGGCTTGGGCGGAGCGGACCGGCACCGAGGGCGTCAGCCTCGGCGCGGGGCTGCGCGTCGACACCATCCAGATGGCGTTCGAGGCGGCGGCCATGGGGCTCGGCATCGCCCTCGGCCGGCGGCCGCTGGTCGACCAGGACCTCGCCTCCGGCGCCCTGGTCGAAGTGGGACTGCCCGCGATCGAGGCCGAGACCGCCTATTGGCTGGTCGCCTCCGAGGGGGCGGAGCGCCGGCCGGACCTGCTGGGCTTTCAGCGCTGGCTGCTGCGCGAGGTCGAAGCGGCCGGGGAGGGCATAGCCGGGAGCGGACGCCGGACCGCCTGAGGCTGCTCTACACCGTCATTGCGGGCGCAGCGAAGCAATCCAGGGCGGCAAGAGCGGAGGCATGGATTGCTTCGTCGGCTTCACCTCCTCGCAATGACGGGGAGGGGAGGCGACGGGTGAGGATCCTTCACCCGTCGTCGAAACCTTCTCTTTTGCCGGCCTGTCCGTCGCTCGCCATTGTCAGGTCGGGCGAGGAGGGCCCGGATGATGGCGGCGATCGAAGGCAGGCGACTGGCAACTCCCGGCATTCAGGCCGGGCTGGTGATCCTGGCGGGGGCGCTGATCATGAGCGCCGCCATGGGCTCGCGGCAGACCTTCGGGCTGTTCATCGGGCCGTTCTCCTACGACCGCGGCATGCCGGTGACGCTGACCGCCTTCGCCATCGCCCTGCACAACCTGGTCTGGGGCTTCACCCAGCCCTTCGCCGGCGCTGCCGCCGACCGCTGGGGCGCGGCGCCGGTGGTCGCCTTCGGGGCGATCACCTTCGCCGCCGGCCTGGTCCTCACCGCCCTGGCCTCATCCGGGCTGATGCTGGTGCTCGGCCTCGGCGTCCTGGTCGGCATCGGCATCAGCTGCACCACCTTCGGCGTGGTGCTGACCGCCCTCGGCCGCGCCGCGCCGCCGGAGAAGCGCAGCATGGCGATGGGCCTGGCCAGCGCCGGCGGATCGCTCGGCCAGGTGCTGCTGGTGCCGCTGTCGCAATGGGTCACCGATCTCTCCGGCACCGCCGCGTCGCTGCTGGTGCTCGCCGCCTGCCTGCTGGCGGTGGCGCCGCTCGGGCTGGCCCTCGACCGCCAGGGCCGGAGCGCGCCGGCCCAGGC
>NZ_JBFRCU010000155.1:0-8454 GCF_052113205.1 Inquilinus sp. YAF38
CAAGAACACCTCCGCGCTCGATGCCGGGCTGCTCTCGGGCGCCCAGGCCGTCGAGCACTACGAGATCTCCCGCTACGGCACGCTGAAGGCCTGGGCCGCCAAGCTCAACATGCCGGAGGCCGTGCGTCTGCTCGAGCAGACCCTGCAGGAAGAGAAGAAGACCGACCAGCTGCTGTCGAGGCTCGCGGAAAGCAGCCTCAACCGGAAGGCAGCCTGATCCGGCGCTGCGGCGAGCGATGATCCGTCCGGCGATCGATCCGATGCCGGGCCATGTCCCGCTCGCCGGGCGATCCCGAACGGTCGAAGCATCTCTGCGGGAATTCGCGCCGGAATTCCGATGCTTCCGCTATCAGGCCACCCAGGTCCAGACCATGGCGGCCGCGATCAGCGCCATGAAGCCCGTGGCGATCCAGCCGAGGATAGCAAGGCCTTTCGGCAGCCGGAACTCCCCGACGACGGCGCGGCGCCGGCTCAGCATCATGATCAGCGCCATGATCGGCACCGCGACCAAGCCATTGATGACCGCGCTCCAGAACAGCGCCTTGATCGGATCGATGCTGACGGCGTTGAGGCCGATGCCGACGATCATGGCGGCGGCGATCACGCCGTAGAAAGTCTTCGCCTTGGCAGGTTTGCACGCCAGCCCGGCCTGGCGCGGCGCCTCAACCAGCGGCTTCATCTTCGGGTCTTCCCGCTCCCGCTCGGCTTCCTGTGATGCCTGCCAGAAGAAGAGATAGGGGCTGATCGTCGTGCCGATGATGGCGACGGCCGCGGTGATGTAGTCCGTGTGTGCCTGGAGGCGGGGCCAGACCAGTTCGACCGCCACCTCGCCCCACGGCACATGCACGGCGAAGAGGGTGCCGGCATAGGCGAACACCGACAGGCAGAGCCACTTCAGATAGCTGGAGTAGCGCTCGTACGGAACGAAGGTGATGAGGCCGCCACAGGCGATGGCGAAGCCGATGACATAGACCTCATGAGGCCCGGCCACGAGCAGTCGCAGCGCCGCCGCCATGGCCCCGAGATCGGCGGCGAGATTGATGACGTTGGCCACCAGCAGCAGCGCCGCGATCGTGTAGCCGACCGGTCGGAGGAAGCTCTCAGCGATGTTGGTCGCCAGGCCTTTGCCGGTGATCCGCCCGAGACGCGCGCAAGCCTCCTGGAGCGCCACCATCAATGGAAAGCTGAGCAGCAAGGTCCAGCCCAGGGAATACCCGAACTGGGCACCCGCTTGCGAATAGGTGGCGATGCCGCTGGGGTCGTCGTCCGAGGCGCCGGTGATCAGGCCCGGGCCGAGCTTCGACAGCCAGCCGTGAGACTTCGGCGAAGCGGGGAGCGGATTGACCACGCTGGACATCGGATCAGCGGCCTACTTCAGACCCTGGTCGAACTGCCCGTCACGCCGAAGCGCCGGCATCACCGAACGTGTGGCGTCCTTCCAAGCGGGACTTTGAAGCAATGGCCGGGATGCCGCTTCGGTTCCGCTTCTGACAAGGACGGCATGGCGGCAGGGTTCGGGTATCCTGGCGCGCAACTCAGTTTCGGGCAGATGCTATGGGCGGGCTGGGCCGCAGGAAGATGCGCGTGATCTCCGGATGCTCCCGGCGCAATTGCTCCGTCAGGTCGTCGACGGCCGCCTGGACATCCTCGCGTGGCAAGCCGTCATGGAAATCCAACGTCATCGCGAGCAGGACCTCAGCCGGTCCAAGGTGCATCGTCAGCAGCTCGACCACCCGGGCCACCCTGGGATCCTTGGCGATCGTCTCCCGCGCGCCGGCGATCACGGCCGCCGAAGCGCTTTCGCCGACCAGGAGGCTGCGCGTTTCATTGCCGAGCATCGCCGCAGCGCCGATGAGCAGGCATCCGACGCCGATCGAGGCGATCCCGTCGAAGACCGGAGCGTCGAGCCACAAGGCAAGGGCGAGGCCCAGCAGGGCGATGAACAAGCCGGCAAGGGCCGTGGCATCTTCCAGCAGGACCGCGAAGATGCCGGGGTCCTTGCTGCCGCGAATGGCGTTCCAGAAGGCGACATCATGGTGGGCGCGGCGAAATTCCTGCCAGGCCACCACCAGCGACCCTCCCTCGAAGACCACCGCGGCACCGAGCACGGCGAAATTCACCCAGACCCGGCTGAGCGGTTCGGGCGCCATGACCTTGGCCACGCCCTGGTAGATCGAGACCGCGCCGCCGAGCATGAAGATCATCAGGGCGACGACGAACGCCCAGAAATAATACTCCATGCCATGCCCGAAGGGGTGACGAGCATCTGCCGGGCGCGCCGCCCGGCTGAGGCCCAGCAGGAGGAGGCCCTGGTTGCCGCTGTCGACGATGGAATGGATCGCCTCGCTGAGCATGGCTGCGCTGCCCGTCCATGCCGCGGCGGCAGATTTGGTCAGGGCAACCGCCAGGTTTCCGGCGAGCGCCGCGTAGATCGGCCGCCGTGACCCGCCTGACGGCACCGGCGCTGGATGACCGCGCGAAACTCGCGATCGCCGTCGCGGCTCACGCGCCATGATGTCCGGCGCAGAGTCGGTGCGGGTCGGCGATTGCGGGTTCGTACATGATGAGGGAAACGACATGGTATTCGCAGCGGTTCCGCTGGTCTCGCGACGCGAGCCCGACCTCGCTTCATTCCGCTCTATGGCGCCTCTCGGCCGAGTGCCATTGTCGGGTGCCTCCGACTCCGCCGGTTCCCGCTCCCGTCCGGTCACACCACCAGATCGCGCTCCGGCACAGGTTCGCCCCGGGCGACGCAGGCGATGTTGCCGAACATCTGGTTGACGGTCTTGACGAAGTTGTCGGCCGCGATCGCCGCCAGATGTGGCGTCACCACCAGGTTGTCCAAGGTCAGCAGCGGACTGTCCGAAGGCAGCGGCTCGATCTCGTAGACGTCCATGGCGGCGGCATGGATCGTGCGCGCCCGCAGGGCGTCGACCAGATCGGACTCCACCACCACGCCGCCGCGCGCGGCATTGACCAGCACGGCGGTCGGCTTCATCGCCGCCAGTGCGGCCTTGTCGATCAGGTTCCTGGTCTCCGGCGTCAGCGGGCAGTTCAGGGTGATGACGTCGGCCTGAGTCAGGATCTCAGGCAGCGTGGCGAAGCGGGCGCCCAGCGCGGCCTCCTCGGCGGCGGGCAGCGGCGTGCGCTTGGAATAGAGGATGGTGCAGCCGAAGCCCTTCAGCAGCCGGGCGAAGGCCTGGCCGATGGCGCCGAAGCCGATGATGCCGACGGTCTTGCCGGTCAGCATGAAGGTCTGCATCGGCATCGCGGTCGCGGTGCGCCAATGGCCTTTCTTCAGCTCGGCATGGCCGAAGGCGATGCAGCGCAGCGCCGCCAGCGTCAGGCCCAGGGTGAACTCGGCCACCGGCACCGCATTGCTGCCGGTGGTGCGGGCCACCCGGATGTTGAGCGCGCGCGCCGTCTCCAGGTCGAGGTTGTCGACCCCGACGCCCCATTTGTGCAGCAGCTTGAGTCGAGGGGCGGCGCGCAGCACGTCGCCGCTGACGCCGACCTGGCCGGCGATGGCGTATTCGGCGCCGGCGATGATCTCCTTCAGGTGATCGTCGCCGCGGGCGGTGCCATGGGTGAGGACTAGGCCCGGTGGCAGCAGGGCGCGGAGGMGGACGACGCTGTCCTCGCTGATCGGGTCCAGGACGACGACGGTTTCAGTCACGGCAGGCTAGCTCCAGTCGGGTAACGGGTCAGATGGCGAAGCGGACGCCGGCGCGCGCCAGGCCGCCGGAGATGGCGACGGGCGTGCCGTCGGCGCGCCAGCAGGCGGCGCCGGTCAGGGTGCCGTCCGGGGCGAAGGAAATCGCGTTCATGCCGCCGGCGATGCGCGGCATCCGCACGATGCTGTGGCCGCGGGCGGCCAGGTCCTCGGCGACGGACTCCGGGAAGGCCTGCTCCAGCTCCAGCACGCCGCCCTCGGTCCACACCCGCGGGGCCTCGACCGCCTCCTGCAGGGTCATGCCATGGTCGATCAGGTTGACGATGGCCTGCAGCGCCGACGGGAAGATGCGCAGGCCGCCGGGCAGGCCCAGGGCGAAGGCCAGCTTGCCGTCGCGCAGCGCCATCATCGGCGCCATCGAGGTGAACACCCGCTTGCCCGGCGCGATCGACAGGGCGCGGCCGGGGTGCGGGTCGAAATTGTACATGTAGTTGTTGGTCAGCATGCCGGTGCCGGGGATCTGGGTGCAGGCGCCGAACAGGCCGTTGATGGTCTGGGTGGTGGCGACGACGTTGCCGGCGGCGTCGGCCACGGTGACATGGGTGGTGTTGGCCGATTCCCCGCCCGCCAATCCGGCGGTCCAGGCCTGGGTCCGCAGCAGGTCGATGCGGGACCGCCGCTCCTCGGCATAGGATTTGGCGATCAGGCGGTCGACCGGTACGTCGACGAAGGCGGGGTCGGCGGTGGCGACGGCCCGGTCGGCGAAGGCGATCTTCAGCGCCTCGGCCAGCAGGTGCACGGCGTCGGCCGAGCCGAAGCCCAGCCCGCCGATGTCGTACCCCTCCAAGATATTCAGCATCTGCACGATGTGCACGCCGGAGGAGGAGGGCGGCGGCGGGCCCAGGATCTCGAAGCCGCGATAGGTGCCGCGCACCGGCGCGCGCTCGATCACCCGGAAGCCGGCGAGGTCGGGCTGGTCGATCAGCCCGCCATGGCTCGCCATGAACGATGTCAGCGCCGCGCCCAGCGGCCCGTCATACAGCGCGGCGGGCCCACGCTCGGCGATCAGGCGCAGGCTGGCGGCATAGTCGCCCTGCACCAGCCGGTCGCCGGGTCGCAGCGGCTGGCCGCCGGGCAGGAACAGGGCCGACAGGCCGGGGTCGCGGGCCAGGTCGGCGGCGCAGTCGGTGATGCAGTCCGACAGATAGGGGCTGGCGATAAAGCCGCGCCCGGCCAGCCGGATGGCGGGCGCCAGCACATCGGCCAGCGGCAGTGTGCCGAACCGCGCCAGCGCCTCGCACCAGCCGGCCAGCGCGCCGGGCACGGCCACGGCCTTGGGGCCGACCTGGTTCTCGCGGTCACGGACGTCCCGGGCCTTGCCGATCTCCTCGGACAGCGGCTGGTACATGATGGCGCTGCCTCGGCCCGGCGCGGTCGACAGCCCGTCCAGGACCAAATGGCGGCCATCTGCCAGCCGGAGATGGGCGACGCCGCCGCCCAGAACGCCGACCATCATCGGCTCGACCACGGTCAGCGTGAACAGGGCGGCCACCGCCGCGTCCACCGCGTTGCCGCCGGCCAGCAGCATTTCCGACCCCGCGGCGGAGGCAAGCGGATGGTTGGTGACGACCATGCCGCGCGAGCCGGTGGCCGGCCGTTTCTCGCAAGCGAAGTCGGTGACGCGCGGGGCGCGCGGGGAGTCCGTCACGATGCTGGCCTCAGCTGGTCTGGTTCAGGGCTTCGAGAACCATACGGCTGGCGCCGGAGATGTCGCCCAGCTTTTCGCCGGCCTTGACCCGCTCCTGGCTGCGCTCGCCGCGCTCCTGCCGCACCAGCGCGGCGTCGGCGATCGCCTCGGCCTGGTCGGACGGCAGCACCAGCACGCCGGATTCATCGGCCAGGATCACGTCGCCGGCCCGCACCGGGACATTGCCGCAGGAGATCGGCAGATTCAGCGTGCCGCCGAGGTTGTACAGCCGGGTGGTGATCGGCGACATGCCGCGGCACCACATCGGGAAGTCCGAATCCTCGATCTCGGCCAGGTCGGTGCACGGCCCGTCGACGATGCCGCCGACGGCGCCAGCCGCCTTGGCCGCGATGGTGACGCCGCCGCCCCAGCAGGCGTGCTTGTCGTCGCCCAGCCGGTCGACCACCAGGATGTCACCCGGCCGCAGCAGGCCCAGCGCGTGGTGCAGCAAGGTCGAATCCTGGCCGGGGATGGCGAGGGTGACGGCGGCGCCGGCGATGCGTTTGCCGCGCAGCAGCGGCTGGATGCCCCGGTCCATGAAGCCCCAATGCTGGGAATGGCCGATGGTCGCGGTCTCGACGCGGCGCAGCTTCTCCACCAGGGCGGCGGGGATCTGCGGCGGCATGGGGGCGATGCGGTAATCGGGCATGTGGCTTTCCCTAGTTGCCGACGGCGCGCGCGACGCCGACGAGACGTTCGACGAGAATGACGACGAGAAGGGTCGCGGCGATCAGCACGACCGACAGGGCGGCGACCATCGGGTCGGTGCGGCCTTCGACGTAGCGCACCATCTCGACCGGCAGGGTCGAGGCGCGCGGCCCGGCGATGAACAGCGAGATCACGGTCTCGTCGAAGGACAGCAGGAAGGACAGCGCCCCGCAGGCGACCAGGCCGGGCGCGGCCAGCGGCAGGGTGACCCGGCGCACCACCCGCCAGGGTGTGGCGCCCAGCGTCGCGGCCGCGGCCTCGATGTCGTCGGGCAGGGTGGAGAAGGCGGTTGTCATCATCCGGATGACGAAGGGCAGGGTCACGATCATGTGGCCCAGCACCAGGCCGGGCAGGGTGGCGGTCAGGCGCAGCGGCGTGAAGAACAGCAGCAGCGCCAGGCCGATGATCAACGTCGGCAGCAGCAGCGGCGCCAGGAAGAAGCCCTGCAGCGCCTCGCGCCCCGGGAAGCTGCCCTTGTTCAGGGCCAGCGCCGCCGGCACGCCCAGCAGCAGCGACAGCGCCGTGACCACGCAGGCGATCTGCGCGCTCAGCAGCAGCGCGTCCAGCAGCGGCCCGTTGCCGGCCAGCGCCTGGAACCAGCGCAGCGAGTATCCCGAGGGCGGGAAGACGATGAAGTCGTCGGCCGAGAAGGCCAGCGCCACCACCACGACGATGGGCGCCAGGATCATGGCGTAGACGATGCCGGCGAGGGTGGAGAGGACGCGGCCGGCGCCGTTCATCGCTGCAGCCTCCGCGCCGCCAGCCGGGCGACGACGGCCAGCGCCAGCAGAAGCACCAGCGTGTAGATCGCCAGCACCGCGGCCACCGGCCAGTTGGTGTTGGTGGTCGCCTGCTCGTAGATCTCGGTCGCCAGGACGAAGATGCGGCCGCCGCCCATCAGCCTCGGCGTGATGTAGGACGACATCGACAGCACGAAGCCCAGCCCGGCGGCCAGGGCGATGGCGGGCAGGCTCAGCGGCAGGGTGATGCGCAGGAAGCAGCGCAGCGGCGTCGCCCCCAGGCTGCGCGCCGCCTCCTCCAGCGTGCGGTCCAGCCGGCCGAACCCGGCCAGCAGCGCCAGGATCATATAGGGCATGATGCTCTCGGCCAGGCCGATGGTGACGCCGGTCCAGTTGAACACCAGCCGCATCGGCGTGCTGATCAGCCCCAGTCCCTGGGCGATGCCGTTGACCAGGCCGCGATCGCCGAGGATGGCGAGCCAGCCGAAGATGCGGACCACGCCGGACACCAGCATCGGCATGATCGCGACCACGGCCAGCAGGCCGCGGAAACGCGACCGGGTGCGGAACAGGAACAGCGCCACCGGGTAGGACAGCGCCAGCGCCAGGGCGGTCGCCACCAGCGACAGCCACAGCGAGTTCAGGGTCAGCTCGGCGGTGAAGGAATCGGCGAAGACCTCGCGGGCGGTCTGCAGCGACCAGGCCTCGACCATGGCGCCGGTCGGCCCGACCTCGTTGAAGGCGGTGCGGAACAGGCCGAGCGTCGGCCACACATAGACGAGGAGGACGAACAGCGCCGCCGGCAGCACCAGCAGGGGCAGCGGCAGGCGCCGGCCGCGGGGCAGGGCAGGACGTTCGGCGGCGAGGGGATGCAGGGCGTCGGTCATGGCGCCTCGCGCGGGAACAGCAGCGTGTCCTCGGCCGGCCAGATCGCCGCGACCTCCATGCCTTCGGCCGGCGGGCGCTGGCCGGACGGCATCTCGACGCTGAGCTGGCCGCCGGCGCCCTCGACCACAACCTCGATCCGGTCGCCGATGAAGACGCTGTGCGAGACCTGGCCGCGGATCCGCGCCACGCCCTCGGCCGCGGGCTCGGAGACGGGGGTCAGGCGGATGCGCTGCGGCCGGACGAAGATGTCGACCTCGCCGCCCGGCGGTGCCGCGACCGGCAGCGCCGTGCCCCACAAAGCGATGTGCCCGTCGGCGCCGCGGGTCGCCGGCAGGATGTTGGCGCGGCCGACGAAATCGGCGACGAAGCGCGTCGCCGGGCGTTCGTAGATGTCCTCCGGCGACCCGACCTGCTCGACCCGGCCGCGATTCATCACCGCGATCCGGTCGCACATGGTCAGCGCTTCGACCTGGTCATGGGTGACGAACAGCGTGGTGATGCCGAGCGACCGCTGGATGTCGCGGATCTCGTGCCGCATCGCGTCGCGCAGCTTGGCGTCGAGATTGGACAGGGATTCGTCGAGCAGCAGCACCGAGGGGCGGATCACCAGCGCCCGCGCCAGCGCCACCCGCTGCTGCTGGCCGCCGGACAGCTCGCGCGGCCGGCGCCCGCCCAGCGCGCCGAGCCGCACCATGGCC
>NZ_JBFRCU010000156.1:0-8273 GCF_052113205.1 Inquilinus sp. YAF38
GGCCGGCAGCCCCTGCCCCGCCAGCGCGGCCTGCAGTGCCGCCGCGGTCGCGGCCCGGTTGACGCCCTGGGCGCCCAGCGCCAGCGCCGCGATCCGGCCGTCCGCCGGCCGATGCCGGGCCAGCCGAGCGGCGATCCAGGCGGCGGCCTCGGCCGCGGGCTCGGCCTCCCAATCCGCACTCGGCTCGACGATGTCGACCAGGCGGCCGCCGCCGGCGGCCTCGATCACCAGATGCGTCTTGGTGCCGCCGATATCCAGCGCGGCGAGAAGGTCGGTCATCGCGGTCACGCCACCTTGGTGTCGGTGTGGTGGAAGACGAAGGCATCGGGGTCGATGCCGCGCAGCAGCGCCGCCTCAACCGCCAAGCTCTGCATCGCCAGCGCCTCCAGGATCGCCCGCTGCGCCGGCGGCAGTGCCGGTACGGACAGGACGGCGAGCCGGGGCTCCTCCGCCACCGTCAGGGACGTCAGCAGGACCGTGTCGTGCCCGGCCCGGGCCAGGGTCCGCGCCAGCGTCGCCTCGCGGTCGTCACCGATCAGCACATGCGCGGTCTTCCCGGCCGATTCCATCGCGCCGTGCAGGTATTGCCGGGTCGACAGGCCGGTGGCCGGCACCCGCGCCACCTCGCGCAGCAGCAGCGCCCCGACCTCGGCCGAGCCGGCGGTGGCGGCGGAAGCGGTATAGTCGACGGCGACCGCCGCGGCCAGCGGCGCAGCCAAGGTTGGGCCGCGGATGCGCAGGGTCTCCTCCAGCCGCCGGAACGCCGCCGGCAGTGCCGTCCAGGACGGGTCGACGGCGCCGCCGTCCCAGATCTCGGCGATCATGCCCAGCGCCGCGACGGTCGCGGTATAGCCGACGGTGGAGGCGTAGCTGTCCGGCAGGTTGCCGAGCGAGATGGCGGTCGCCGCCAGATCGGCCAGCGGTGACGGCGCGACATTGACCACGGCGATGCGCCGCCCCGCGTCGACCGAGCGCAGCACGGCCAGCGTCTCCGCGCTCTTGCCGCTCTGGGAGACGCCGATGACGGCATGCGGCGAGGCCGGGAAGGGCAGCGGATGCTCACCCGAGTTCAGGCGCCAGGAGTGGATGCCGCGGGATCGCAGCGTCCAGACCGCGGCGGCCGAGGCGGCGTGGCTGGCGCCGATGCCGAGGAAGATCGGCCCCGCCCCGGCGAAGGCGCCGCGCGCTTGGGCGTCACGCCCCTGGGCCCCGCGCAGCTGGCCGCCGAGATGGGCGATCGCCTGCTCCAGCCGGCCGGCCTGCGCGGCCCGGGCCTCGGCGACCGGGATGTATCCTTCGACCAATTGCAAGACTCCTTGGTGGTCGGCGCGCCGCGGGGCGTCAGCCCTCCGGCTTCGCGCCGCGGGCCGGCGCCGAGCGCGGGCGGGAGAAGCCGGTGCGCAGGCGGTAGCGGTCGCCGGCGTAGCGGATGGTGGAGGACAGGAGCGGCCGCCCGGCCGCGTCGACGATCAGCTGGCGCAGCACCAGGACGGGTTTGCCCGGTTCGATCTCCAGATGCCCGGCCAGGACGGCGTCGGCTTCCTGCGCCTCGATCGTCGTCTCGGCGCGGGCCAGGTCGATGCCGGCCTCGAGCAGCAGCCGGAACAGCGAGGCGGTGCGGAAGTCGACGCCGTCCAGCTCCGGCGCCAGCTGGGCGGCGAAGAAGGAGGTGTCGACCGCCACCGGCACGCCATCGAGCCGCCGGATGCGGTCGAGATGGAACAGGCGGGCGCCGGGAGCGACACCGAGATCCTCGGCCTCGTCCAGGGTCGCCGGCGCCGCCGCCGCGCGCAGCACGTCCGAGGACGGAGTCAGGCCCAACCGCGCCGCCGTCTCGCTGAAGGATTCCAGCGTGTTCGGAAACTCCTTCGGCGCGTCGGCCGAGACGTACCAGCCGCGGCCGTGCGAGGCGGTCAGGACCCCGGCCTCGACCAGGCTCTGCAGCGCCCGGCGCAGCGTGACCCGGCTGATCGACAGCCGGGCCAGCAGGTCGCGCTCGGCGGGGATGCGGCCGCCCGCCGCCAGCTTGCCGGTGGCGATCTGGTGCCGGATCAGGTCGGCCGCCTGGCGCCACAGCGGCTCCGGGGAGTCGGCGTCGAGCATAGCGGCTTCGGTCCTGGTCATCGGGTCAGGTCACCTCTTCCCAGCGGCGCGTCCTCATGGAGCGGTAGCAGGCATCGATGATGCGGTTGACGATCACCCCGTCCTCGAAGGTCTCGGACGGCGCGGTGCCGGCGGCGAAGCAGTCGACGAAGTGGCGCATCTGCTGCGAGAAGCCGTAGGCGCGGGTTTCCTCCGGCACAGGGTACACCCAGCCGGTCTCGGCATCGGCCTTTTCCACGGTGTAGCCGACCGGCTTCCCGACGAAGCCCCAGACCGGCCCGACCGAGGTGTCGGTGACGATCCGCCCTTCCGAGCCCACCAGCTCGTGCCGCAGCTGCATGCCGCCCTTCTCGATCCAGGAGGATTCGATGGTGGCGAGCTGGCCGCCGGCGAATTTCAGCAGCGCGATCGACGTGTCCTCGCCGGTGGTCTTGTCGCGGTGGACCATGGTGGCGCCCCAGGCCATCACCTCGGACACCGGATTGTCCTTGCCGAAGAAGTGGCGGGCGGATTCGACGGTGTGGCAGCCCATGTCCAGCAGGGCACCGCCGCCGGCGGTCTCGGCGTCCCAGAAATGCGGCGCGTGCGGCCCGGAATGGGCCTCGCGGGCGCGCATGGTCAGCAGGTCGCCGATGCCGCCGGCCTTGACCATCTCATAGGCCTTGGCGATGTTCGGCGAGAACACCGCGCTCTCGGCATAGCCGTGCCAGACGCCGGCGCGCCGCACGATGTCGAGCATGCGCTGCGCCTCCTCCCCCGTCCGGGCCAGCGGCTTGGTACAGATCACCGCCTTGCCGTGCCGCGCCGCGATCTCCACCGCCTCGAGATGGACCTCGTTCGGCAGGGCGATGACCACCAGTTGCACCTTCGGGTCGGCGCACAGCGCCTCGGCGTCGGCATGGGCGGTGACCTGCCATTTCTCGGCGAAGGCCCGCGCCCGCTCCGGATTGCGCGAGCAGCAGGCCACCAGCTCGGCATTGCGCACATCCAGCAGCGAGTCCGCATAGGTCTCGGCGATGAAGCCGGAACCGAGCAATCCGACACCGATCATCCCATCCCTCCCTTTGTTGAGATACCTTATAATACCACTTGGCTGGATCTACTACCGAATTTCGATCAAAATTATACCATTTGGCACATCTGGTATTGTGAGGTATTTTCACCGAAATATCCGGCTGACGGGCGCTGCCCAGGCCGCAAAACGGGAGGCTGTGGACGATGCATTCGACATCCGTACGGGCGAAGGCCGCCGGGATCGCGCTGGGCACCCTCCTCGCCGGCGTGGCCGGCGCTGCCCTGGCCGCGGACCCGGTCACCCTGACCCTGGGCAGCTGGCGCACCGAGGACATCGCCGTCTGGCAGGACAAGGTGCTGCCAGCCTTCGAGGCGGCGCATCCGGACATCAAGGTCGAGTTCGCGGCGACCAATACCAATGAGTACAACGCCGCCATCCAGTCCCAGATCGAGGGCGGCGCCGGGCCGGACCTGATCACCTGCCGTCCCTTCGACGTGAACGCGCAATGGATCCGCCGCGGCTACCTGGCCAAGCTGGACGGGCTGGCGGGGCTGGAGAATTTCGACGCCACCGCGAAGGCGGCCTGGACCGGGCCGGACGGCGCCAGCTACTGCGTGCCGGTCGCCGCGGTGCTGGCCGGCTTCTACTACAACATCGACATCTTCCAGCAGCTCGGGCTCAAGGTGCCGACGACCAGCGCCGAGTTCCTGGCGGTGCTGCAGGCGATCAAGACCGACGGCCGCTACACGCCGCTGTCGGTCGGGTCGGCCGAGGCATGGCAGCTGGCCTATGACGGCCTGTACAGCATCGGCCCTGCCTACTGGAAGGGCGAGGACGGCCGGCTGGGGCTGATCAACGGCACCAAGAAGCTGACCGACCCGGATTTCGTGGCCGCCATCGCCGCGCTGAGGGCCTGGACGGCTTTTCTGCCCTCGGGCCAGGAAAGCCTGCAATATGCCGACATGACCCAGCTGTTCACCCTGGGCAAGGCGGCGATCCTGCCCGACGGGTCCTGGAACATCAACCAGGTGACCGCGACCGGGCTGAAGGTCGGCGTGTTCGCTCCGCCGGTCGTCAAGGCCGGCGACCAGCGCTACATGCAGGAGATGCCGGACATGGCGATCGGCCTCAACGCCGCCGGCAAGCACCAGGACGCGGCCCGAACCTTCCTGACCTGGATCGCCGGCAAGGAATTCCAGGAGATCTTCGTCAACGCCGCGCCCGGCTTCTTCGCCATGAGCAACCAGAAGGTGCAGTACCAGAATGCCCTGGCGCAGGAATTCGCCGACCTGAAGACCGGCGCCAAGCTGACGCCGCGGCTGGCGCTGGACCGGCTGAGCGCCGGCACCCCGCCGCTGGACGACGAGATCTGGCGGCTGCTGCAGGTGATGTTCACCAGCCCCGACACGACGCCGGAGCAGGTGGCCAAGGAGCTGCAGGTCGGCCTGTCCTCCTGGTACAAGCCGCAGATGGGCCAGTGACCCGCACCGCGTCGGCCCGCCGCAGCCTGGCCCTGTTCGTCGCGCCGGCCCTGGCGATCTACCTCGTCTTCGCGGTGCTGCCGCTGGCGACGTCGATCGTGATGAGCCTGTTCGACACCAGCGGGCGGGCCGGCGCGGTGTTCATCGGCCTGGGCAACTACATCCACCTGTTCACCCAGCCGGTGGTCAGCGCCCGGTTCTGGAACGCGCTGCTGAACAACGCCAAGTACTTCGCCATCCATGTCGCGGTCGAGGTGCCGGTCGGCCTGCTGCTGGCCGCGCTCCTCACCTCCGACGCGGTGCGGCGCAGCGAGGGCATCTACCGCACGCTGCTGTTCATCCCGGCGACGCTGTCGGTGGTGATCGTCGGCTTCATCTGGCGGCTGATCCTCAACCCGCTGTGGGGCCTGGTCGGCTTTCCGCTGCTGGGCAACCAGATGACGGCGCTGCCGACCATCTCGCTGATGTCGGTCTGGCAGTATGTCGGCATCCCGATGGTGTTCCTGTACAGCGCGCTGCTGGCCGTGCCGCGCGACGTGGTCGAAGCGGCGCGGATCGACGGCGGCGGGCCATGGCGCATCTTCTGGTCGGTGAAGTTTCCGCTGATCGTGCCGCAGTTCGGGCTGATCGTGATCCTGACCTTCATCTGGACCTTCAACGGCTTCGACCTGGTCTTCGCCCTGAACGGATCTGCCCCCGGGCCGAACTACAGCACCGACATCCTGGGCACCTTCTTCTACCGCACCTTCTTCGGCTCCAGCGGCCAGGTGGCGGATCTCGACCTCGGCGCCACCGTGGCATCGGTGATCTTCACGCTGATGCTGGCCGTCACCGCGGTCTATTTCCAGCTGGTACAGCGGCGGCTGAAGCCGCATGCGCTCTAGGGGAGGACCGATGAGCGCGATCGTCCGGGACATCGGCGCCGTCCGCCAGGGCCGAGGCACCCGCCGCTGGACCGCCGAGCAGGTCGCCACCCATGCGGTGCTGATCCTGTTCGTGGCCCTGGCGCTGGGCCCGATCGCGGTGGTCATCCTCAACTCGCTGAAGACGACGCCGGCGATCTTCGGCGGGCCTTTCGCCCTGCCGACGGCGGAGACCTTCAGCCTGGACGGCTACGCGCGGGTGCTGACCCGCGGCAACTTCCTGCTGAACTACCGCAACAGCCTGGTCGTCACCGTCGCCTCGGTCGGGCTGACGGTCCTGGTCTCGGCCTTCGCCGCCTATGCGCTGGTCGAGTACCGGGTGCGGGCCGTGCCGCTGCTGGCCGGGCTGTTCATCGCCGGGGTGATGCTGCCGATCCGGCTGGGCACCATCCCGATCATCCAGCTGATGGTCGCCTGGGGCCTGATGGACACGCTGGCCGCCCTGATCCTGGTCTATACGGCGATGAGCATCCCGATCGCCGTGACCATGCTGATGACCTATTTCCGCACGGTACCGACCGAGCTGAAGGAGGCGGCGCGGATCGACGGCGCCGGCGAGCTGCGCACCTTCCGCATCGCCCTGCCCCTGGTCCGGCCCGGCCTCGCCGCCGTCGCCACGGTGACCATGCTGCCGATCTGGAACGACCTGTGGTTCCCGCTGATCCTGGCGCCGGGCCGGGCCAACCAGACCGTGACCCTTGGCGTGCAGCAATTCGTCGGCCAGTTCCTGAACGACTATCCGGCGCTGCTGGCCGCCCTGACCATGGGCGCGGTGCCGCTGGTGCTGCTGTTCGTCCTGTTCTCACGCCAGTTCATCCGCGGCGTCAGCCAGGGCTTCAGCAAGTAGCGCCGACGGGTCGGGGCGGCGAGGTTGACCCGGAACCGGGCCATCGCCGTCGGCACCTGTAAGCTGACGCCGACGGCTGGCGCGAGATATGATACGGATGTCGATCAGCGCGATGCTTTTTGAGCGTTCGGGTTGATGCCCGCCTCGAGGCGCTTGCTGTCGCCCGTCTTCACCCAGGTCGAGAACCGAAATGAGCTTGTCCGGCATCTTTGCTCGAGTCGTCGCGCTGGTCGGCGCCGGAGCGATCCATTTGCGGCACCGGAACGACGGCCCGAAGGCCCCGGCCTTCGGCAGCACGCCGGCGATCCCGCCGGCGAAGCCCCAGGGCAGCATTCCGACGCTGAAGATGCCGACCGCAAAGGGATGGACTGCAGGGCAGACGCCAGTCGCAGCACCTGGACTCCAGGTCAACGCCTTCGCCGCCGGCCTGAAGCATCCGCGCTGGATCCACGCCCTGCCGAACGGCGACGTGCTGGTGGCCGAGGCCCTGAGCACGCCAGGTGGCATCAGCTCGGTTTTCGATTACGCCATGTACAGCACGATGAAGCGTGCGGCCGCGGTGGGCGAAAGCCCGAACCGCATCACGCTGCTGCGCGATGCCGACGGCGACGGCGTCGCCGAGACCCGCGAGGTGTTCCTCGCCGGGCTGAACCAACCTTTCGGCATGGCGCAGCTCGGCGACACGCTTTACGTCGGAAACACCGATGGCGTGGTGGCATTCCCCTACACGCCCGGGGACACCCGCATCGGCGCGGCGGGACGGAAGCTGGCGGACTTCAAGCCCGGCGGGCACTGGACGCGCAGCCTGCTGGCGAGCCCCGACGGGCGGAAGCTCTATGTCGGCGTCGGCTCGCTCAGCAATATCGGAGACCAAGGGCTGGCGGCGGAGGAAGGCCGGGCGGCCATCCATGAGCTGGACCTCGAGAGCGGCCAGGTCCGCATCTTCGCCTCCGGCCTGCGCAATCCCGTCGGCATGGCGTGGGAGCCGACGACGGGGTCTCTCTGGACGGTGGTGAATGAGCGCGACGGGCTGGGCGACGAGACGCCGCCCGACTATCTGACATCGGTGCGCGACGGCGGCTTCTACGGCTGGCCCTATTGCTACTGGGACAGGATCGTGGACGATCGGGTGCCGCAGGACCCGGCGCTGGTCGGATCGGCCATCACGCCGGATTTCGCATTGGGCGGGCACACGGCGTCGCTGGGCCTGTGCTGGCTTCCGGCCGGCACGCTGCCCGGCTTCCCCGACGGCATGGCGATCGGCCAGCACGGCTCCTGGAACCGCAGCAAATTGAGCGGCTACAAGGTCGCCTTCGTGCCCTTCGTGAACGGACGCCCCACCGGACCCGTGCGCGACATCCTGACCGGCTTCCTGTCCCCTGACGAGCGCGCCTCCTATGGCCGGCCGGTCGGGGTGACCATCGGCCCGGACGGCTCGCTGCTGGTGGCCGACGATGTGGGCGACGTGATCTGGCGGGTCACGGGTGCGCCGGAGCGCGGCTGAACCCACGGGAACCGACGCGTTGAGCGGCGGGACCGACACCACGGATCCGCTGACGCGCGCCGCGAGAATCGGCCGGCAGAATAGGTCGGCGGTCCCTTTTTGCAACAAAACAGCCACAAATATCGGCCCTCTAACTCGGCAGAACGCCTGACTCCGACTGCGATCCTATCTCTCGGCTTGCCAAAGGCGCCCGATCTGGCGACAAGTTGAACAGATTTCGATGCAGTCGGAGCCGTCGTCATGGGGGGTTACGATTACGTCGGTTCGTTGACGCAGGCCGGTCGGCTGCTGACGATCGACACGCCGTTGGGCCAGGACGTCCTGCTGCTGGAAAGGCTGCAGGGGCAGGAAACGCTGTGCGACCTGTTCGACTTCAGGCTGCATGTGCGCTCGAAGCGCC
>NZ_JBFRCU010000157.1:0-8187 GCF_052113205.1 Inquilinus sp. YAF38
GATCTGCGCGACGCGGTGCTGCGCCGCCGCGGCGCCGCCTGGGGCCGGGTGCTGGCCGCGGCGCTGGGCCGGCGCCTGGCTGACGACGCCGGCCCGCGCCCCGATCTCGGCCGGCTGATGGCGGCACAATGGCAGGGCGCCGTACTCTGGTGGGGCTTCGAACGCGGCCGATCGCTGCCGGAGGCGGTGGCCGCGGAGTTGGAGGCGTTCTGCCGGACCGTCACCACTCCAGCCGATCAGAACCCCGCCCGGTCACGGCTACGCGGATCCTCGACTCGGCGCGACTCGTAGATCTCGCCCAGCCGGGCCGTGCGGCGCCAGGGCCGGGCCTTTTCCAGAGCGATATCGAAAGCCGGATCGGACCGGTCGAACGTGCCGAAGACGAGGTCGGCTTCCCCATTCCGGCCGCCTTCGGCCAGCACGGCGCCGCTCGGCCCGATCATGCCGGCGGGAAGATCCCGGCTGCACTGCGCCGGGTTCGCGAGCCCGATCCACAGGGAGGTCGCCGCCGCATGGCCGCGCGCCAGGACGCCGAAAACGGGATCGCGGGAGTAGGTGGACACCAGCACGGCATCGACGCCCAGCGCCTCGTATTCGGCGAAGAGCTCGGGGAACACGATCTCGATGCACACGGCACAGCCGAAGGTAAAGCCGTCCACCGCGAAGGTCAGCGGCCCCTGGCCGGGCGAGAACCAGCCGGTGATCTCGGTGTGCGAGCAGCGCCGCTTGTCGTAGCGCCCGGCCAGCGCCCCAGTGTCGGAAATGACATAGAGGCTGTTGTGCGGCCGGTGCGGCGCGGTTAGCGGATGGGCGCTGCCCAGCACCACCCACAGGCCCAGGCTGCCGGCCAGGGCCGCCGTCTCCTCCAGTTCCTCGCGCAGCGCCGGCCAGTCGACCTCATCCCAGCACATCACCTCGGACTTGGCGTAGCCGGAGGCGGCGCCTTCCGGGAACTGGACCAGCCGGGCCCCACCCGCCGCGGCACGGCGCATCAGGCCGCGGATCTCCCGGCCATTGGCGCGTATATCGCAGTCGATCCGGCTCTGGGCGATGGCGATGCGGAGCGGGCCGGCCATGTCACACCCCCTCGCCGTCGGTGACCCGGCTGGCCAGCAGCTCGCCCGAGCGCTCCAGCACCGGATAGGCCGCGGCGGCGACGATATGGCCGTTGACCCGCTTCATGTCGCGCAGCAGGTCGAGATGCAGGGCGCTGGTCTCCGCCGTGTCGCGGCGGCCGGTGCGCAGCCGGTCGAAATGCGACTGGGTGGCCGCCGCCTCGAGGTCGCGGAACGTCACCTTCTCGTCGACCAGCAGGCGCGCGGCGCGGCGGTCGTCGGTCATGAACAGCGAGGCAGCGGTGCGCAGGTTGGTGACCAGCCGGTCCATCATCCCCAGCAACTCGGCCTCGCCCTCCTTCGAGAATACCAGCCCGCGCTTCAGCCGCTTGGCGCAATGCGGCAGCAGGTTGCCATCGATCACATCGCCCGCCTGCTCCATGTTCATGGCGAAGTTCAGGATCTCGCCCAGCCGGCGGTGGTCGGCGTCGCTGAGCGATTCGGGATCCAGCGAGGTCAGGTAGGTCTTGATCGCGGTGTTGAGATGGTCGAGCACGTCGTCCATCCGCTTGGTCTCGGCGATCATCTTGCGGTCGCCCTTGTGCAGCGCGTCGCGGGCGCCGTGCAGCATCGTCTCCAGCACATCGGCCAGGCGCATCGCCTCGCGCGCGGCGCCGCCCAGCGCCACGATCGGCGTCTCCCGCGCCGCGGCGTCGAGATAGAGCGGCCGCGACGGGTCCGCCGGGTCGATCCGGCGCGGCAGCAGGTGCTGCAGCAGCTTCGAATAGGGTGTCAGCAGCGGCAGGAAGATGACCGCCAGCACCAGGTTGAACAGGGTGTGGAAATCGGCCACGGCGCGGGCATTGTCGGGCTCGACCGTCACCATCAGCGGCCCGAGCCAGCGCAGCAGGGCCAGCGCCACGATCACCCCGAGCAGCCGGTTGGCGAGGTTGCCGATCGGCAGCCGCTTGGCGGCGGGGTCGTCGCTGGACACACCTTCGATCACCGGGTTGATCGCGGTGCCGAGATTGGCGCCCAGCACCAGGGCGAAGGCGGCCTCCGGCGGCACCACGCCGTTGGCGGCCAGCGACATCACCAGCAGCACCACGGCGACGCTGGAATGCACCGCCCAGGTGAAGGCGGCGGCCAGCAGCACGTCGAGGACCGGCTCGGTCGAGATGGCGCCGAGCAGCAGGCGCAGGCTGGGCGCGTCCTCATAGGGCGTCATCAGCGTCAGCAGCTGGTGCAGCGCCATCAGCATCAGCCCGAGCCCGATGAACACCCGGCCGAGATCATGCGTCGGCGTGCTGGAATCACGCCGGAACAGCAGGAAGCCGACCAGGATCAGCGCCGGCGCCGCGGCCGCCACGTCGAAGGACAGCACCTGCACGATCAGCGTGGTGCCGACATTGGCGCCCAGCATCACCGCCAGCGCCGGCACCAGGTCGACCAGCCCGCCGGCGGCGAAGCCCGCCACCATCAGCCCGGTGGCCGTGCTGCTCTGCAGCACCGCGGTGACGCCGATGCCGGCGAAAAAGGACCGGAACCGGTTCTTCAAGGCGCTGCCCAGGATCGAGCGCAGCTTGGGTCCGAAGGTGCGCTGGATCCCGGTCTGCACCATATGCGTGCCCCACAGCAGCAGGGCGATGGAACCGGCCAGATCGATCAGGGTAACGGGAAAGCTCATCCTGGGGCCTCGAAAGGCGATCGCCTCCGCTCTTGTCTTCACATAGGCTTTGGGTCGGACGGGCCGGGTGCTCGGAACGGCGGGAACAGCGCGATGGTTCCTGATTTGCCCGGGCCGATCAAGGCCGGGCGACGGCGGAGGATAGGATGCCGGGCAAGACCAAGGCCGTCCGGGTGCAGCACGGCGCCCTGCCCTATCGGGTGAGGCCGGACGGTGCACTCGAGATCCTACTGGTCACCTCGCGCGGGACGCGGCGCTGGATCATCCCGAAAGGCTGGCCGATCAAGGGGCTGAAGCCGTCGAAATCGGCGGCGCGCGAGGCTTATGAGGAGGCCGGGGTGCGCGGCGCCATCGGGACCAAGCCGATCGGCAGCTTCGTCTACGACAAGTGGATCGAGGAGGGCGTCAGCGTGCCCTGCGAGGTCGGCGTCTTCCCGCTGAAGGTCGAGCGGCAGCACAAGACCTGGCCCGAGGCGCATGAGCGCGAGACCCGATGGTGCGACCCCGAGGAGGCGCTGGACCTGCTGGACGATCGTGGGCTGCGGGATGTGGTCGCCGGATTCGTCGGGCGATTGCAGGCGCGCAAGGCGGCGGAGTGAGGGACACCCGGCCCGGATTTTGACGCCGCACCGCTTTGGTGGCAGGGTCCGCGCTTCCGCAACCGGACGCCCCTACCATGGCCCAGACCCAGACGCCCCTGCCCGACACCCTCGACGAGATCCGCGCCCTGCTGCGCCACCTGCCCGGGCCGGATCTCGAGGCCGGCACGGCAGTGCGCGAGCGCGACCGGCAGCTGACCAAGCCGCCCGGGTCGCTGGGCCGGCTGGAGGATCTGGCGGAGTGGATGGCGGTGTGGCAGGGCAGGCACCCGCCGCAGCTCCGCCGCCCCCGCGTCGCGGTGTTCGCCGGCAATCACGGCGTCGCCGTGGCCCAGGGCGTCTCCGCCTACCCGGTGGCGGTGACGGCGCAGATGGTGAAGAACTTCGTCGCCGGTGGCGCCGCGGTGAACCAGCTGGCCCAAGTCGCCGACAGCGACCTGCGGGTCTATGAGCTGGACCTGGAGCACCCGACTGCCGACTTCACCATCGCCCCGGCGATGACCGAGACCGAATGCGTCCGTGCCATGGCCTACGGCATGATGGCGGTGGAGCCGGGCCTGGACCTGCTGTGCCTGGGTGAGATGGGGATCGGCAACACCACCGCCGGCGCGGCGCTGGCGACGGCGCTGTTCGGCGGTGAGGCGGCCGACTGGGTCGGCCCCGGCACCGGTGTCGACGCCGCCGGGATCCGGCACAAGGCAGAGGTGGTGGCCAAGGGCGTCGCCGCCCACCGGGCCGCGCTGACCGATCCGCTGGAGGTGCTGCGCCATCTCGGCGGGCTGGAGCTGGCGGCGATCGCCGGCGCCGTGCTGGCGGCGCGGATGGCGCGCATCCCGGTGCTGCTGGACGGCTACACCTGCACCGCCGCCGCCGCGGTGCTCTGGGCCGCCGACCGGCACGCCCTGGACCATTGCCAGATCGCCCATGTCTCGGCCGAGCCGGGGCATCGCCGGCTGCTGGACAAGCTGGGCCGCACGGCGCTGCTGGACCTCGGCATGCGGCTCGGCGAGGGCTCCGGCGCGGCCCTGGCGATCGGCCTGGTCCGCGGCGCCCTGGCCTGCCACGAGGGCATGGCCACCTTCGCCCAGGCTGGGGTCAGCGACAAGGATTGAGACCGCGCCGCGCGGCCGGTGAGGATCAGAACAGGCCCGTTGCCGCTTCCGCTTGCCAGACCTTTTCAAAACAGCAGCCCTTCCCTTTGCCGTCATTCCCGCGAAAGCGGGAATCTCTTTCCAGTCAGAGCGTTACGAGATCCCCGCTTCCGCGGGGATGACGGATTTTGGGGATTCTGAAAGGGTCTCGCTCGCGGGAGAGGCAACGCAATAGCCAAGCCTGGCTCTTGCCTGCATGGACTCGTCCCAGCCGGCGCCGGTAAGGTGCCCGCGGCGCGCACCAGGTGAGGTCCGTCTTTTGAGCACCGACCGCGTGACCCGCAGGCTTGCCGCGATCCTGGCGATCGACATGGTCGGCTATTCCCGCCATGTCGAGGCCGACGAGGCCGGCACTCTCGCCCGGCACAAGAGCCATCGGCGCGAGCTGATCGAGCCGGCGCTGCACGGCCATGGCGGCCGCGTGGTCAAGACCACCGGCGACGGCATGCTGGTCGAGTTCGGCAGCGTCGTCGACGCGCTGGACGCCGCGGTGCGGATCCAGCGCGCGGTCGCCGAGGCCGAGGCCGGGCAGCCACGCCGCATCCAGTATCGCGCCGGGATCAACCTGGGCGACATCGTCATCGACGGCGACGACATCCTGGGCGACGGCGTCAACATCGCCGCCCGCCTCGAGGGCATGGCCGAGCCGGGCGGCATCTCGGTCACCGCCAGCGTGTTCGACCAAGTGATCGGCAAGCTGGACCTGGCCTTCGACGACCTCGGCCAGCAGCAGCTCAAGAACATCCAGAAGCCGGTGCGGGTGTACCGGGTGCGGCTGGAACTGGCGGGCGGCGCCGAGGTCGCACCGGGCTCGGCCGGCATCCCGGCCAAGCCATCGATCGCCGTGCTGGCGTTCCAGGACATGAGCGCGGAYCGCGACCAGGAATACTTCGCCGACGGCATCGCCGAGGACATCATCACCGGGCTGTCGCGGCACCACGGCTTCCTGGTGATCGCCCGCAACTCGTCCTTCACCTACAAGGGCGGCCCGGTCGACGTGAAGCAGGTGGCGGGCGAGCTGGGCGTCCGCTACGTGCTGGAGGGCAGCGTGCGCAAGGGCGGCAGCCGCATGCGCATCACCGCCCAGCTGATTGATGCCGCCACAGGTGCGCACGTCTGGGCCGAGCGCTACGACCGCGAGATGGACGACATCTTCGCGGTGCAGGACGAGATCACCGACAGCATCGTCGGCGTGGTGGCGCCGGAGCTGATCGGCGCCGAGATGCGCCGCGCCCGGCGGCTGGACCCGGCCGGCATGGACGCCTGGGACTGCGTCATGCGCGCCGGCTGGCACGCTTGGCGCCTGACGCCGGAGGACGGCGCCCAGGCCCGCACCTTCGCCGCCCAGGCGATGGCGCTGGACCCTGGACTGGCCCGCGCCCGGGTGATCCATGCCATGTGCGACGTCTGGGACGTGCTGTTCGGGCGCAGCGCCGACCCCGGCCGGTCGCTGATGGCGGCCGATGCGATGGCGCGCCAGGCGGTCGACCTGGACCCGCGCGACGCCGAGGCGCAGACCGTGCTGGGCATGGTCGCCCTGTTCCTGCGCCGCTTCGACGAGGCCGAGCGCCGGCTGGACACGGCGCTGGCGATCAACCCCAACCTGGCCTTCGCCCACATGCTCGGCGGCGGCCACTATGCCCTGTCGGGCCAGGCGGAGCAGGCGCGCGAGATGCTGGGCACCGCGCTGCGGCTGAGCCCTCGCGACCCGGCCAACCACTGGTGCCACGCCTTCCTGGGCCTGGCCGCCTTCGCAGAAGGCGACGACGAGGCCACGGCGGAAGAGGCGCGCCGGGCGATCCATCTGTACCCGGCCTTTCCGGTGGCGCACCGGCTTCTGGCCGCCGCCCTGTCGGCGCTGGGCCGGGCGGACGAGGCGAAGGCGGCGCTGGCCGGCCTGCTGGCGATGGCGCCGGGCGCCACCATCGCCAACACCCGCGCCGGTGTGCCGTGGAAGCAGGCCGGGGTGATGGAGCGCTATCTCGACGCCCTGCGCCGGGCGGGACTGCCGGACTAGGGTCTGGACCCAAGGAGGAACCGAGCATGGCGAGAACGGCGAGTTGCGCCTGCGGCGGGCTGCGCGTGATCTGCGCGGCCGAGCCAATCCTGGTGTCGGTGTGCCACTGCCTGGCCTGTCAGAGGCGAACCGGCAGCCCCTATGGCGCCACCGCCGTGTTCCGGCGCGACGACGTTGGGGTGGAGGGGCCGAGTCGGAGCTATGAGCGCCCGTCCGACAGCGGCTTCCCGGTGAGCTTCCGGTTCTGCCCGACCTGCGGCTCGACTGTGGTCTGGGAGCCGCGCCGCAAACCGGATGTCGTGGCCGTGGCCGTCGGCGCCTTCGCCGATCCGGGCTTCCCGGCGCCGACCCAGGCGATTTTTGCCGAGCACCGCCATCCCTGGGTCGGGGAGCTCGGTTAAGAGGCCGTCCGCCCTAGAGTCCACAACTCCTAGTCGCGCGACAGGGCCACGACGGGATCGAGGCGCGAGGCGTTGCGGGCCGGCAGGTAGCCGAAGACGACGCCGATCAAGGTCGAGCACAGGAAGGCGGCGACGATCGAGCCGGGGGAGTAGATCAGCCCGATCACCGGGACGACGGCCCCGACCACCGCGCCCAGTCCGAGGGCCACGGCGATGCCGAGCACGCCGCCGATCAGGCACACCAGCACGGCCTCGATCAGGAACTGCTGCAGGATGTCGCCCTGGCGGGCGCCCACCGCCATGCGGACGCCGATCTCCGACACCCGCTCCGACACCGACACCAGCATGATATTCATCACCCCGATGCCGCCGACCATCAGCGAGATCACGGCGATGCCCGCGATCAGCAGCGACAGCAGTTGGGTCGCACCGCTGATGGTCCGGCGGATGTCGTCGGTGTTGAGGATGAAGAAGTCTTTGCCACCGTGCCGCTGGGTCAGGAACCGGGTCACCGCCGCCTCGGCCAGGTCGGTGCTGACGTCGTCGGCGACGCGAACGGTGATGCTGCGCAGCGAGGTGTTGCCCATGAAGCGGGCCTGGACCGTGGTGTAAGGCAGGTACAGCGACAGGTTCTGGCTACCGCCGAAGCCGCCCTGCTGGGTCTCGACCACGCCGACCACCCGGCCCGGCACCTTGCCGACCAGCAGGATCTGGCCGAGCGGGTCCTCGCCTGGATCCGGGAACATGGTCTTGGCCGTCTCCTCGTCGATCACCACGTCCTGCGACAGCGACCGCGCGCCGTCGGGGTCGAACAGCCGGCCACGCAGCAGCCTGGTGCCGCGCACGGTGAAGTACTGGGCGCCGACGCCGTTGACCAGGGCGCTGGATTCGCGCGCGCCGTAGCGAACCGTGCTGGTGGTCGACACCGTCGGCGTCACCCCGGCGACATAGGGCTGGCGCGTCAACTGGTCGGCATCGGCCACCACCAGCGTCGTAACCTTGGCCGAGCGGACATCGCCGAAATCCTTGCCGGCGAAGACCTCCAGCGTGTTGGTGCCGAGGTTGGAGATCTCGGCCAGCACCCGCTGCTGCGTGCCTTGGCCCAGCGCCACCATGCAGACCACCGAGGCGATGCCGATGATGATGCCCAGCATGGTCAGCACCGTGCGCAACCGGTGCGCGTTCATCGCCAGCAGCGCCATGCGGAAGGCTTCGCGCAGCCGGTTCAGGAAGGCCAGCCATGGCCGCAGCGGCGCGCCCTGCGGCCGCAGCCGGGC
>NZ_JBFRCU010000158.1:0-8178 GCF_052113205.1 Inquilinus sp. YAF38
ATGGCGGTGAAGGGTTAGCGAAGCGCAAGGGCGTCGCCGCGAGGCGGGGTCTGAAGGAAGCGTGGAGCAAAGCCGCGGCCCGATGGACAAGAACCGGATAGAAGGCCTACCCGGCCGGACGAGCGAGCAAATGATCGCGAAGTCCATAGCCATCAAAGGCCGGGGTGGTAGATCCGGCGGGCGTGCGGTGAAGGCGGTCGGTCTTACCTCGGGAGRTCTGCGTCGTGTCCTGCGGGACTGAGACGGCCGTAAGGCCGTCTGAGCACGGCGCAGAAGTCAGCAGAGGGCATAGTAGGCGGTGGTTGCCGCCGAAGGCCCGAACGGTGGAAGAGGCCAGTAGAGCGGCGATCTCGAGCGAGCGATGCGGCAGAAAGATCAGAGCAAGCTGACCTTGGGCCCCTCGGCGGAGGGTGAAGCCCCGAGCCTTGCGGCCCAGGCGACCGAAGCTCGCGCGGCGAGAGCCAGCCTCGAACGCCCGGCGGTCGCGGGACCGGTCCTCGGGCTTGACCCGGGGATGGAGACCATCCTTGACCGAGAGAACCTGAAGACGGCGCTGACACGAGTGCGGCGCAACAAGGGTGCGGCGGGGATCGACGGCATGGGTGTCGACGATCTGCCGGCCCACCTGAAGCGGCATTGGCCCACGATCCGGGCCCAGCTGATCGACGGCACCTACAAGCCGCAGCCGGTGCGGCGGGTGGAGATCCCGAAGGCGTCGGGTGGCGTGAGGCCGCTCGGCATCCCGACGGTGCTCGACCGCTTCATCCAGCAGGCGGTGATGCAGGTTCTGCAGGCGGACTGGGACCCGACGTTCTCCGAGACCAGCTTCGGCTTCCGGCCGGGGCGCTCGGCGCATCAGGCGGTGGCTCGGGCGCAGACCTATATTGCGTCCGGCTACGGCGTGGTGGTGGATCTCGATCTGGAGAAGTTCTTCGATCGGGTCAACCACGACATCCTGATGGGGCTGGTGGCCAAGCGGGTGGCCGATAAGCGCCTCCTGAAGCTGATCCGCGGCTTTCTGACCGCGGGCGTGCTGGAGGGAGGCCTTGTCGGCCCGACGGAGGAGGGAACGCCGCAAGGCGGTCCGCTCTCGCCGCTGTTGTCGAACCTGATGCTGGACGTTCTGGATCGGGAGCTGGAGAAGCGCGGCCATCGCTTCGTCCGTTACGCTGATGACTGCAACATCTATGTGCGCAGCCAGCAAGCGGGCGAGCGGGTGATGACCGGCATCGAGCGGTTCCTGGCCAAGCGGCTCAAGCTGAAGGTCAACAGGGCCAAGAGCGCGGTCGCCAAACCGAGCGCCCGCAAGTTCCTGGGCTTCAGCTTTACCGGCGGAAGAGAACCGCGGCGCCGGATCGCGCCGCAGGCCATCGACCGCTTCAAGGCGAAAGTCCGGGCCCTGACGCGGCGCACTCGCGGCGACAGCCTCGGGCAGATCGTCAAGCAGTTGTCCGTCTACCTGACCGGGTGGCGCGGCTACTTCGGCTTCTGCCAGACCCCGTCGGTGTTGCACGCACTCGACCAGTGGACCAGACGGCGGCTGCGCGCCGTCGCCTGGACGCAATGGAAACGCGGAACCACCCGCTTTGCCGAGCTGCGGCGCCGCGGCGTCGGCCGGGATCTGGCGGCGCAAACCGCCGGCAGCCCACACGGCCCCTGGCGGCTCAGCAACAGCCCCGCCCTCGCCATTGCTTTCCCCATCGCCGCCCTTCAGGCCCTCGGCCTCGTCTCCATCGCAAAGCCGCATTCCGCTTAATCCACCGAACCGCCGGATACGGACCCGTATGTCCGGTGGTGTGGGAGGGGGGAGCCGCGAGGCTTCCCCCTATCCCGATCATGGGGCTCGGCGGGCCAGGATGATGCCGGCCAGGGCCAGCGCGCCGATGACCGCCATGGCGATGCCGGTCCACTGCATGCCGTCGCTGATCGCCAGCTGGTTGAACTGCCACCAGACCTGGCCGCCGCGGTTGCCCATCACTGCCGCCACCTGCAGCGCGGTCCAGCCGATGCCGACCCGGAGCGGCCCGGCGCCGCGCCCCAGGATCGCAGCGAAGCCGGCCAGCATCGCCAGGGCATAGGCCGGGTCACTGCTGACGCCCCAGGCCAGCGACACCGGGACCTCGATGCTCAGCCCGGCCAGGGCCCAGAGCACGACCGCCGCGGCCAGCGGCCCGGCCAGCGGCAGGCCGAGCCTCGGATGCAGCGCGGCCGCCAGCAGCACCACGGCGACGGCGAGGTAGCCGATCAGCGAGACTTGGCCGATCAAATCGGGCACCGACCCGCCGGCCGCGGTGGCGGCGTGGACCAGCAGCGGCAGGCGGATGGCGTTCAGCCAGACGATCGGCGCCAGCAGCAGCATCAGCCCCAGCGCCGCCATCGCGACCGAGGCCGGTGACGCATGGGTCGAGGCTGCCGACGTCGCGGCGTTCGGGCTGCGCCAGGTGACGAAGGCCAGGGCCGCCGCCATCGCCGCCCAGAACAGGTAGGGGCCGAGCGGGATCGCCAGCGATCCGGTGGCCGGCGTCAGCACCACGGCGACGGCGTTGACCAGGATCGGTCCGAACAGCGTCGCCGCCGCGACCGCGATCACGGCGATGCGGCCGCCCGACCCGCCGCCCAGCCGGATCAGATGCAGGTGGTTGCCGACCACCAGGCCGGCGGCACCGACCACGGCGGCGATCCACAACAGGCTGGGCAGCAGGATCGAATCGCCGGGCTCCAGCGGCCGGCGCAGCATGGCCAGGAACCCGGCCAACGCCAGGGCCACCAGCACGCCGCCGGCGATGATCGCCGGGCGCTCGCCGCCGCGCCGGGCGATGGCGGCCCAGCCGAGGAAGGGCAGCAGCGCCAGCAGCGACTCGGCCGTCACCAGCCCGAACGCGCCGGCCTGGACCTGCAGCGCCGGCCCGATCGCCGGCAGCACCCCGGCATGCAGCAGCGGCAGCGTGCTGGCGCCGAGCGCGAGGCCCAGCACCGGCCGCACCAGCAGGGCGGAGGGCAGAATCGAGGAGGGTCTGTCGCCGCGAACCGCCATGCCGGTTCCTTTCCGAATCGCCGGACGAGATGCGCCCGGTCTACGGCAAAGGCTCCTTCACCGAAAGGAGGGTCAGAGGTCGATGCGCCAGCGCAGCGATTCGGCGCCGCCATAGGCCTCCGCCTTGCGGAAGCGTTCGACCAGCCGGCCGCCATTGGCCAAGATCACCCGCTGCGAGGCGAGGTTGTCCGGATCGGTGGTCAGCTCGACATGGATCAGGCCCTGCGCCCGCGCCTCCGGCAGCAGCAGCGCCAGGCCGCGCGTGGCATAGCCGCGGCCCTGCTTCCAGGGCACCACGCTGTAGCCGATATGGCCCAGCACATGCGGCGGCAGGGCGGCCGTGCCGGGCTGCCAGCGGAAGTTGAAGCTGCCGCAGAATTCCCCATCCCATAGCCACCGATGGAAGCCGGGCAGCCGCGGCACGGTGCTGCCGTCCGGCATCGCGATCGGGCCGCCGCGGGCCTCGGGGTCGTCCAGACCGGCGACGAAGCCGGCCGGGTCCTGCGCGATCCGCTCCAGCTGCTCGCGCGCCGCCGCCTCTTTGCGGACAGTGTCGGGCGACCAGCCGCGGTGGAGCGCGTCGGCAAATCCGGGCAGGCGGTCCAGGGTCGGGGCAATCAGGGCGACGGTCATCCGTTCCTGGTAACGGAAAGCCCGCCCGCGGCGCAATGCCACGGGCGGGCTTCCGGGTCGGAGCCGTGGTCAGCGCTTGAGTGAACCGGCCGCATCCTCGATCGCCTTGGCGACTACCGCGGGGTGGGCGACGAAGGCGGTGTGGCTGCCGGTCACCGACACCACATGGGCGCCGATGCGCTCGGCCTCCCAGCGCTCCAGATCCGGGTTGATCACCCGGTCGGCGGTCGACACCAGGAACCAGGATGGAAGCTTTTTCCAGGACGCGATGGTCACTTTCTCGCCGAAGGCCGCGGCCGAGATCGGGCCCTGTGTGGCGGCCATCACCGCCGCCTGCGCCGGGGTGGAATCGGCGGCGAAGGCGCTGTGGAAGCGGTCGGCCGGGATGGTGGCGAAGCCGTCCGGGCCGGGCTGGATCGCGTCGGCTTCGACCGCCGCCGGCTTGTTCTTGAACACATCGGCTGCGGATTCGCCGACATCCGGCGCCAGGGCGGCGACATAGACTAGGCCGGCCACCTTCGGGTCCTCGACCTGGGTGATCACCACGCCGCCCCAGGAATGGCCGACCAGCAGCGTCGGCCCGTCCTGCTGGGCCAGCACCCGCTTGGTGGCGGCGACGTCGTCGGCCAGCGAAGTCAGCGGGTTCTGCACCGCGGTGACGTGATAGCCCTTGGCCTGCAGGGCGGACACCACGCCGGCCCAGCCGGACCCGTCGGCGAAGGCGCCGTGCACCAGGACGATGTTCTTGACGCCTGCGGGCGCCGCCTCGGCGGCCTGGGCCATGCCGAGCGACAGGCCGGCGACGGCCGTTAGGGCCAGGGCCTTCACGGAAACGCTCATGGGGGAAACTCCGGGCGCGTTGGGGGCGGGGCCGGCCGGATCGCCGGCCCCGTCACGGGGATCAGGCGACGGTCAGGCGGACGTTCAGGCTGCCGCTCGTGGCGTGCGAATAGGGGCAGACGACATGGGCGCGAGCGACCAAGTCCTCGGCGACGGCGCGCTCCAGCCCCGGCAGGGCGATGGTCAGCCCGACATCCAGGCCGAAACCCTGGCCGTCATCGCGCGGGCCGACGCCGACATCGGCGGTCACGGTGCTCTCCGGCGCGACCTTCACCTTGGCCTGGCCGGCGACGAACTTGATCGCGCTCAGGAAGCAGGCGGAGTAGCCGGCGGCGAACAGCTGCTCGGGGTTGGTGGCGTCGCCGCCCTGGCCGCCCAGCTCCTTCGGCGTGGTCAGGGCGACGGACAGCTTGCCGTCCTCGCTGGTGGCCCGGCCGTCGCGGCCGCCGGTGGCAGTGGCCTTGGTGCGATAGAGGATGCTCATCATCGGTCTCGCTTGATGGGGGAGCGACGGGGTGCCGCTTGCGAGAAACTAAATAGCGCACAATTGAATTGCTCGCTATGCAATGCGCGGGAGGGTGGCCATGCGAAATTGAATGGTGCGCAATTCAATTGCTTGGAATATCCAGTCGGATTGCCCTGTCACCGTCCCCCAGCCGGGGAGATCCCGCGATGCCCGACACCCTGGAAGCCCCATACCGCCTGTCCGACCAGCTGTGCTTTGCCGTCTATTCCACGGCGCACGCTTTCAACCGCGTGTACAAGCCGCTGCTGGACCGGATCGGCCTGACCTATCCGCAGTATCTGGCGATGCTGGTGCTGTGGGAGCGGGACGGCCTCGCCGTGAAGGCGATCGGCGACCAGCTGTTCCTCGATTCCGGCACGCTGACGCCGCTGCTGAAGCGCCTCGAATCGGCAGGTCTGGTCGAGCGCCGCCGCAGCCGCGACGACGAGCGGGTGGTGCACATCCACCTGACCCCGGCCGGCCGGGCGATGCAGGCCGAGGTGGCGACGGTGTTCGAGGGCATCGGCTGCGCCTCCGGCCTGACGGCGGAGACGGCCGGCGCGCTGCAGCGGGCGCTGCAGGCGGTGCGCGATCAGCTGCAGGCCAGCGCCGCCGCTGCTGCCTAAGACCTGGCCTCAGCCTTTGCGGCTGGCGTCGGTCGATGGATCCAGCAGCCGGTGCAGATGCACCACGAAATAGCGCTTCTGGGCGTCGTCCACGGTCGCCGCCGCCTTGGCCCGCCAGGCGGCATAGGCCTCGGCATAGCTCGGGAACAGGCCGACGATGTCGACCTTCGACAGGTCGGCGAATTCGACGCTCTGGGTGTCCTTGAGGTCGCCGCCGAGGACGAGGTGCAGGAGCTGCTTGGGCTGGTCGGTCATGGGGGTCACTTCGTGCCGAACATGCGGTCCCCGGCGTCGCCGAGGCCTGGGAGGATATAGGCGTTGTGGTCGAGGCCGCGGTCCAGCGCCGCGGTGTAGATGCGCACGTCGGGGTGCTTGGCGTGCAGCGTGCGCACGCCCTCCGGCACCGCCACCAGCGCCATGAAGCGGATCAGCTCGTCCGGCACGCCGTGCCGGTTCAGCACGTCGACCGCGTGGACAGCGGAGTTGCCGGTGGCCAGCATCGGGTCGACCGCGATGAAGATGCGGCCCTGCGCCTCCGGCAGCTTCACCAGGTATTCGACCGGCATCTTGGTGTCGTGGTCGCGGTACAGGCCGATATGGCCCTGGCGGGCGGAGGGGATCAGCTCGATCAGCCCCTCGGTCATGCCCAGCCCGGCGCGCAGGATCGACACCAGCGCCACTTTCTTGCCCAGCAGCACCGGAGCGTCCATCGGCTCCAGCGGCGTCTCGATCCGCTCGGTGGTCATCGGCAGGTCGCGGGTGATCTCATAGCCCATCAGCAGCGAGATCTCGCGCAGCAGCCGGCGGAATCCATTGGTCGACCGCCCCTTGTCGCGCATGTGCGACAGCTTGTGCTGGATCAGCGGGTGGTCGAGGATGAAGAGGTTGGGGAATTCTGGCAGCGTCTTCATCGGGCCTCGGGCGCGGCAGTGTCGGCCCGACCATACAGGGTGGGGCCGGCGGTTCCAAGGGCCGGGCCCGCACCCCAGGCGGTCAGGCCGGTTCCAGCGTGAACCCCTCGTCYAGCCAGCCGGTCAGACCGCCGATCATGATCTTCACCGGCCGGCCCAGCTCGGCCAGCCGGATCGCGGCGCGGTCGGCGCCGTTGCAGTGCGGCCCGGCGCAATAGACCACGAACAGCGTCTCCTGCGGCCATTCGGCCATGCGCTCGGCGGTGATGGTCCGGTGCGGCAGGTTGATCGCGCCGGAGATATGGCCGGCGGCATAGGCCTTCGGTCCGCGCGCCTCGGCCAGCACGAAGCCGGGGGCGCCGGTGGCCAGGGCCTCATGCACGTCGGAGCAGTCGGTCTCGAAGGCCAGCCGGGCGCGGAAATGGGCCAGCACCTCGGCGGCGGGGGCGGCGGGGATGGCGGTGACGGCGTTGCTCATGGTCGGTCTCCGTAGGGCGTGGGCACACTGTGCCCAAGCCGGACGGGCGGGGCCATTGGCGCGGATGACAGGGATCGGGCAGATCTTGCCAAACCGCTCCCGTACGCCCGCGAGACCCTTTCGGAGCCTTCCCCTTCTCGTCATTCCCGCGAAAGCGGGAATCTCTTTCCGGTCCAGGCGTGACGAGATCCCCGCTTTCGCGGGGATGACGGGTTGGAGGAGCTGAAAAGGCCTTCCCGCGGCTCAGGGCCGGAAGAAGCGGTGGCCGCCGATGGTGACGAGATAGGCCTCGGGCATGGCCCAGGCCGGGGCGCCGACCCGGGCCGGGGCGTAGAAATGGGTGGCGCCCCGGGTCGGGTCGGTGAAGATGCCGGCCATCATGTGCAGCGCCACCGACCAGGCGATGCGGAACCGGGCGGCGTCGCGGATGGTCAGGTCGCCGGTGGTCCAGGGGAACTGGCCATGGTCGGCGATCACGCGGCAGATGGTCTTGGGATAGGCCGGGACACGCAGCCGGTTCAGCACCACCTGCGCCACCGCCAGCTGGCCCAGCCGGGTCTCGCCCTGGGCCTCGAAATACACCGCATAGGCCAGGCAGCGAGCCTGGCGCAGCACCTGCGGCCGTTGTCGGGCGTCAGCCAGTCGCAGCCGGCTGACGATCAGGCGGCGGATCTGCGCCGGGCCGGCGCGGCCGCGGATGGAGGGCTGGACGGTGGGAACCGGCTCGCCCGCGGCCGGTGCGTCCGGGCGGCTCGGGATCAGGCTGCCGGGGGTCTCGTCGGACGGCATGATCCAGCCTTCGCCAAGTTCCTGGGCGCCCAGTTCCTGGGCGCGCAGCCCCGGTGCCAGGCACAGCACCAGCAGCGCCGCCAGCAGCGGCGTGAGACGGGCCGGCCGGCGCATCAGGGCGGCGCGGGCGGGAACAGCGGCAGCTCGATCGAACCGTCCGGGCCGGTCAGGGTGACCGATCCGGGGTCGATCCGGTCGACATGCCAGCCGGACAGGTCGTCGCCCGGCCGGGCGGTCATGATCTCGCCGGTGTCGTCGCGGCGCAGCAGCGCCATGCCCTGGTCGCCGGCCAGGATCACGCCCTGCACCGTCACCGCCGGCGGCGGCTCGGGCGGGGCCGGCGGGGGCGGCGGCGCCTCTGC
>NZ_JBFRCU010000159.1:0-8000 GCF_052113205.1 Inquilinus sp. YAF38
GTGCTGATCCACAAGCTGGCCGGCGCCGCGATCGCGGCCGGCAAGCCGCTGGCCCAGGTCGCCGCGCTCGCCCGCGCCGCCGCCGCCGATCTCGGCACCATGGGCGTGGCGCTGGGCGCCTGCACCGTGCCGACCGCCGGCAAGCCCGGCTTCACCCTGGGCGACAATGAGATCGAGCTGGGCCTGGGCATCCATGGCGAGGCCGGGGTGCGGCGCGGGCCGCTGCAGCCGGCCGACGAGCTGGTGGCCGAGATCCTGCAGGCGATCGTCTCCGACCGCGGCCTCGGCCGCGGCGATCGGGTGGCGCTGCTGGTCAACGGCCTGGGCGCCACCCCGCCGATGGAGCTGTCGATCGTCGCCCGTGCCGCTTTGGCGGACCTGGCCGGGCGCGGCATCGCGGTTGAGCGGGCCTGGGCCGGCAACTTCCTGACCGCGCTGGACATGCCGGGCTGCTCGCTGAGCCTGCTGAAGCTCGACGACGAGCGGATCGCTCTGCTGGACGCACCGACCCAGGCCCCGGCCTGGCCGGGCGGCGGCCGGATCGGGCCGAAGCGCCGAATCCGCGCGCCGGAGCCGGCGTCGGCGGCTCGGGACGACACCCCTCCCTCGCCGCTCGCTCCGGCACTGCAGGAGGCCGGCCGCGTGGTGGCCGACGCGCTGGTCAAGGCCGAGCCGCATCTGACCGACCTCGATGCCCGCGCGGGCGATGGCGATCTCGGCGCCAGCATGGTGCGGGCGGCGGAGGCGATCCGCGCCTTGCCCGAGGCTGCCTGGGCCAATCCGGCGAAGGCGCTGGCCGCGGTCGGCGACGCGCTGCGCCGGGCGATCGGCGGCAGCTCCGGCCCGTTCTACGCCACCGCCCTCTTGCGCGCGTCGCGACGGCTGGCCGGTGAAACGACGCCGGCCCCGGCCGCCTGGGCCGAAGCCTTCACGGTCGCGGTCCAGGCGATCGGCGAGCTGGGCGGCGCCAAACCGGGCGACCGGACCATGCTGGACGCGCTGCACCCGGCGACCGAGGCCTTCTCGGCCGCGGTGGCCACCGGCAAGTCGCCGGCGGAGGCCTGGGGCGTCTGCGTCGCCGCGGCCGCGGCCGGCACCGACGCCACGGCGCGGATGCTGCCGCGCCTCGGCCGGGCCAGCTATCTCGGCGAACGCGCCATCGGCCTCCCCGACGCTGGCGCCGCCGCCGTCCTGGTCTGGCTGCAGGCGCTGAAGGCGGTGGTGCGGTAGTCGACCGGCCGGTTTTCGTTGCCTCTCCCGCGAGCGAGAGCCCTTCAGAATTCCAAATCCGTCATTGCGAGCGCAGCGAAGCAATCCAGGGCCGTTGCGTGCGGCCCCTGGATTGCTTCGTCGGCTTCGCCTCCTCGCAATGACGGCGAGGGATGGGCGTTGTGAGAAGACCGCGCCACACGGGAGAGGCAACGCCTGCTATGGCGTTTAACCCAATCCCCCCGCCTTCTCGATGAACGCCGCGATCTCGGCCACGCCGTCGCCGCTGCGGACCCGGGCGAAGACGAAGGGGCGGTCGCCGCGCATCTTGCGGGAATCCCGGTCCATCACCTCGAGCGAGGCCCCGACCAGCGGCGCCAGGTCGGTCTTGTTGATCACCAGCAGGTCCGACCGGGTGATGCCCGGGCCGCCCTTGCGCGGGATCTTGTCGCCGGCCGAGACATCGATGACGTAGATGGTGAGGTCCGCCAGCTCCGGGCTGAAGGTGGCGGCCAGGTTGTCGCCGCCGGATTCGATCAGCACCAAGTCGAGGTCCGGGAAGCGGCGCCGCATCTCGGCCACCGCCGCCAGGTTGATCGAGGCGTCCTCGCGGATCGCGGTGTGCGGGCAGCCGCCGGTCTCCACCCCCAGGATGCGGTCGGAGGACAGCGACCCGGCGCGGTTCAGGAACTCCGCATCCTCCTTGGTGTAGATGTCATTGGTGATGGCGGCGATGTCGTAGCGGTCGCGGAACGCCTTGCAGAGCGCGTCCATCAGCGCTGTCTTGCCGGAGCCGACGGGGCCGCCGATGCCCACGCGGAGGGGGCCGTTCTGGGTGCGGGTCATGTGCGGAACAACCTCGTATACTGGGTCTCGTGCTGCATCGATGCGATGTCGGCGGCGACAGCCAGGCCGCCGCATTGGCTGAAGGGGTCGCCGTCCGGCAATGCCGCCGCCCGGGCCGCTATCTCCGCCACCGCCGGCATCAGCGCGGCGATCGCGCGCTGGCCGTCGGTCTGGCCCAGCGGCACCAGCCGCTGCGCCGCCGACACCAGGTTGGCGGCGACGGCGTGCAGGAAGGCGGTGAGCGACGGGGCCAGGGCGATGCCGTGGCCGGCGGCGCAGGCGGCGACCGCGACCGGATAGGCCACGGTCTCGCCCACGCGGGCAGCCAGCCGCTCCAGCCCGGGCACCGGCCAGGCCGATCGCGAAATGGTCAGGAAGGCGGTGCCCTGGGCCAGAGTCTCGACCTGTCGCTCGCGTGACGCAGCCAGCGCCGCGGCGAGGTCGGCGACCTCGGCCAGCCGGTCGTCGTCCCCCGAAACCGCGGCGCGGTATGCGTGGACGAACAGCACGGCGTCGTTCCAGCCGGCACCATGCGCCAGCGCGTCCTCGATCCAGGCGATCAGGCCCGGCCGGTCGGTGACCCAGCCGGCCTCGTTCGCCCATTCCAGGCCGCTGGAATGGCTGAAGGCGCCGATCGGATAGGACGGCGACAGCCAAGCCATCAGCCGGTACAGCGCCGCGTCAGCCATGGGCATGCCCATGAACGGCGCCGTGACCATAGGCCCCGCCCTCCGGATCGAACGGCGCCTCGATGGCGATGACCACGCCTCCGAGTCCGCGCACCATGTCCTCGATCACATGGTCGGCGCGGATGCGCAGCGCGTCGGGCAGCAACTGGGTCGGCAGGTGTCGGTTGCCGAGATGCCAGGCGATCCGGATCAGCTCGGCTTGGCTGCCGGCCCGGATCTCGACCAGCCGCTCCGGCGCCGCCGCCACCAGGACCAGGCCGCCCTCCTCGCCCTCGAGCGCATCGCCATGGCGCAGATGCGCCGCCTCGGACAAGTCCAGCAGCAACACCGTCCCGGCCTCGCCGTAGAGGACGATGCGGCGGCGGTGGCGGGAATCGTAGTCCAGCACGACGCGGTCGGAGACGGCCGCCGGATCGAAGCGGCCGGCCGGAATGACAGCGGTGAAGCGCTTCACGTCATGCTCCGGAATGCTTCGTAGGTTGGGTTCGCGACAAGCGAACCCAACACGAGGACAGTGCCGTTGGAGCCATGTTGGGTTCGCCGACGCGAACCCAACCTACGCTTCGGATAGGTGAGCGGCACAACCATCCCATCAGAACAGAAAGTACCGCTGCGCCAGCGGCAGCACCGAGGCGGGTTCGCAGGTCAGCAGCTCGCCATCGGCGCGGACTTCGTAGGTCTCCGGATCGACCTCGATCACCGGGGTCGCGGAATTGTGGATCATGTCAGCCTTGCCGATGCCGCGCGTGCCCTCGACCGCCACCACCTCGCGCGTCAGGCCGAGGCGCTGGCCGATGCTGTCCTCCAGCGCCGCCTTGGACACGAAGGTAATGGCCGAGGCCGCCATCGCCCGGCCGAAGCCGCCGAACATCGGCCGGTAATGCACCGGCTGCGGCGTCGGGATCGAGGCGTTGGGGTCGCCCATCAGCGCCATCGAGATGGTGCCGGCCTTGAGGACAAGCTCCGGCTTCACCCCGAAGAAGGCCGGGTCCCACAGCACCAGGTCGGCCAGCTTGCCGACCTCGACCGACCCGACATGCTTCGACAGGCCCTGCGCGATCGCCGGGTTGATGGTGTATTTGGCGACGTAGCGCTTGACCCGGGCGTTGTCGTTCTCGCCGGTCTCCTGCGCCAGCCTTCCGCGCTGGACCTTCATCTTGTGCGCGGTCTGCCAGGTGCGCAGGATCACCTCGCCGATCCGCCCCATCGCCTGGCTGTCGGAGGAAATGATCGAGAAGGCGCCGAGGTCGTGCAGGATGTCCTCGGCGGCGATGGTCTCGCGCCGGATCCGGCTCTCGGCGAAGGCCACATCCTCCGGGATCCCGGCATCCAGGTGATGGCACACCATCAGCATGTCGAGATGCTCGTCGAGCGTGTTGACGGTGAAGGGCCGGGTCGGGTTGGTCGAGGACGGGATGACATTGGCCAGCCCCGCCACCCGGATGATGTCCGGCGCATGGCCGCCGCCGGCGCCTTCGGTGTGGAAGGCGTGGATGGTGCGGCCCTTGAAGGCGGCGATGGTGTCCTCGACGAAGCCGCTCTCGTTCAGCGTGTCGGTGTGGATCATCACCTGGATGTCCATCGCGTCGGCGACGCCGAGACAGCAATCGATCGCGGCCGGTGTCGTACCCCAATCCTCGTGCAGCTTCATCGAGGAGGCTCCGGCGCGGATCTGCTCGATCAGCGCGTCCGGCCGGCTGGCATTGCCCTTGCCGGAGATGGCGAGGTTGACCGGCAGCCCCTCCGCCGCCTGCAGCATGCGGGCGATGTGCCAGGGGCCGGGCGTGCAGGTGGTGGCCTTGGTACCGGTGGACGGGCCGGTGCCGCCGCCGACCAGGGTGGTGACGCCGCTGGCGAGCGCCTCCTCCACCTGCTGCGGGCAGATGAAGTGGATGTGGCAGTCGATGCCGCCGGCGGTCAGGATCTTGCCTTCGCCGGCAATGATCTCGGTGCCCGGCCCGATGACGATGTCGACGCCCGGCTGGATGTCCGGGTTGCCGGCCTTGCCGATCCTGGCAATGCGGCCGTCGCGGATCGCCACATCGGCCTTGACGATGCCCCAATGGTCGAGGATCACGGCGTTGGTGATGACGGTGTCGGCGGTGCCTTCGGCCCGGGTCGCCTGGCTCTGCCCCATGCCGTCGCGGATCACCTTGCCGCCGCCGAACTTGACCTCCTCGCCATAGATCGTGTGGTCGCGCTCGATCTCGATGAACAGCTTGGTGTCGGCAAGGCGCAGCCGATCGCCGGTGGTCGGGCCGAACATGTCGGCATAGGCGGCGCGGGAGATGGAAATCGGCATGTCTCGGCCTCCTCAGCCCTGGACCGGATCGAGCGGCCCCATGACCGCGTGGCGGAAGCCGATGGCGACGCGGGCACCGGCGAGCGCGACCAGCCGCACCTCGCGGCTCTGCCCCGGCTCGAACCGCACGGCGGTACCGGATGCGATGTCGAGTCGCCGCCCACGTGCCTTGTCCCGGTCGAATGACAGGGCCGGATTGGTCTCGAAGAAGTGATAGTGGCTGCCGACCTGGACCGGCCGGTCGCCGGTGTTGGCGACGGTGAGGACGATGCTGTCGCGCCCCGCGTTCAGCTCGATCTCGCCCTGCGCCGGAATGAGTTCGCCCGGGATCATCGGCAGTTCCTCCGGGCGGCAGCTACCCCAACCCTGTCGTTGCCGGGCTTGACCCGGCAATCCAGAAGGTCTCGACAGTCTCTGGATGCCCGGGTCAAGCCCGGGCATGACAGTTGAAAGGGAGAGAAACCGAGCATTCCCATTGCTGTCACCTGATCGGCTCATGGACGGTCACCAGCTTGGTGCCGTCGGGGAAGGTGGCTTCGACCTGGACATCGTGGATCATCTCGGCCACCCCTTCCATCACCTGGTCGCGGGTCAGCACGGTGGCGCCGGCCGCCATCAGCGACGCCACCGAGCGGCCGTCGCGGGCGCCTTCGGTGACGAAGTCGGAGATCAGCGCCACCGCCTCCGGATAGTTCAGCTTCACGCCGCGCTCCAGCCGCCGGCGCGCCACCATCGCGGCCATGGCGATCAGCAGCTTGTCCTTCTCCCGCGGGGTCAGGTTCACGGAGACTCCTCCCAGTGCGTCTTCAACATTGCCAGACGCGCGGCAGCGGGCGTCCGGCCCGCAGGATTCCGAGCGCCGAGATCAGGTCGCGCCGCAGCACAGCGCCATCCGGCGCGGCGAAGCGGGCGACCAGAAGGCCATTCCAGGCGCTGGCGCCGGCCAGACCCTGCGCTTCCGCCAGTACCGCGCGCAAAGGGTCGATCAACGCCTGCGCCTCGGGCGTCGCGAAGAGCAGCGTCGCCACCGCCCGGGCGCCGCGGCCGAGGCCCGGCCGGTCCAGCGCCGCTGCCGGGTCGCCGTCGACCGCCAGCGCATCGGCATAGACCAGCCTGCCGTCACGGCGGATGCGCCAGGCGTCGCGCAGCGTGCCCTGCCGCACCGTCTCGCCCATCGCCGCCCGGCCGAATACGATCGCCTCGACCCCGAGAAACCGCGCATCGCCGCACAGCTCGATCCGCAGGTCGCGGTCGAGCCGGGCGTGGTCGAACAGGATGGTCTCCTGCGGCAGCCACTCCGCCACGGCGCCGGGCTCGACCGCCAGCCGGGTCTCGATCCGCGCCGCGTCGCCGAGCGAGCGGTAGATCCGCTCCGCCGCCTGCCCCGCCACCGTCGCCGCCGTGCCCTCGCCCCAGCGCACCGCCTGGGTCAGCCGGTCGCCGCCGGTCAGGCCGCCGGCCGTGTTCAGCAGCACGGCGCCGGCGAAGGCGCCGGCCTCGCGCCGCGGGAAGCGCGCCTTGGCGCAGCCCTCCTGGAACAGGGCGTCGAGCACCGTCTCGGCCCCACGCCGCTTGAAGCCGAGGTCGAGCCGGCCGCGGGCGCGCGCCAGCGGCACGGGCAGGGCCGTCGGCTCCGCGAGGGCCGGCGGGTCAGACCGTAAGGTGACGACGGACGCTGTCTTCATCGAGCGCGGTCTTGTCCCCGTCCACCACGACCTCGCCGCGATCCAGCACGACGAGGCGTTGGCCCAGAGCATGGGCGAAATCGAAATACTGCTCGACCAGCAGGATCGCCATGGTGCCGCGATCGCGCAACATCGCGATGACGCGGCCGATATCCTTGATGATCGAGGGCTGGATGCCCTCCGTCGGCTCGTCCAGGATCAAGAGTCGCGGCCGGGTCACCAGCGCCCGGCCGATGGCGAGCTGCTGCTGCTGCCCGCCCGACAGGTCGCCGCCGCGCCGGCCCAGCATCGATTTCAGCACCGGGAACAGCTCGAAGATCTCCTCCGGCACCCGCCGCTCGCGCCGCGGCAGCACGGCGAAGCCGGTCTCCAGATTCTCCTTCACCGTCAGCAGCGGGAAGATCTCGCGCCCCTGCGGCACGAAGGCGATACCGCGCCGCGCCCGCTCCGCCGTCGGCAGCCGGGTGATGTCCTCGCCTTCCCACAACACCTTGCCCGCCGCGACCGGCTGCTGGCCGACGATGGCGCGCAAGGTGCTGGTCTTGCCGACGCCGTTGCGGCCGAGCAGGCAGGTCACCTCGCCCTTGCCGACGCCGAGCGACACCCGCCGCAGTGCCTGAGCGGCGCCGTAGAACAGGTCGATGCCTTCGACTGCGAGCATCGCTACGCCCCCCACATGCCGGCGGCCCCGGAACGTCTCGCAGTTTCCAAAACCGTCATTGCGAGCGCAGCGAAGCAATCCAGAGGCCCCTCGTGCTGGCCCCTGGATTGCTTCGTCGGCTTCGCCTCCTCGCAATGACGGTGAGGGATGGTTGATCTCAGCAACACCATGCTCAGCGCCCCAGATAAACGTCGATGACGCGCGGGTCGGCGCTGACGGCGTCGAGCGGCCCTTCGGCCAACACCGAGCCTTCGTGCAGCACCGTCACCTTGACGTCGAGGGCGCGGACGAAATGCATGTCGTGCTCCACCACCACCACCGACCGGGTCTTGTTGATCTCGCGCAGCAGGATCGCCGTCTCCTCGGTCTCGGCGTCGGTCATGCCGGCCACCGGCTCGTCCACCAGCAGCAGCGCCGGCTCCTGCGCCAGCAGCATGCCGATCTCCAGCCACTGCTTCTGGCCGTGCGACAGCGCCCCGGCCAGCCGGTCGCGATGCGCCGTCAGCTTGGTCGTCGCCAGGATCTCGTCGATCCGCTCCGCCGTGTCCGCACGGGGGCGGCCGAACAGCAGGTTGGTCGGCGATCGCGGGCCCGCCAGGGACAGGAGG
>NZ_JBFRCU010000160.1:0-7879 GCF_052113205.1 Inquilinus sp. YAF38
GGTTGTGCAGCCCGGCCGTGTGCAGCCCGGCCGTGGTCTGGCCCAGCACCGCGTCCTGCAGCTCGCGCGGCAGCGCCTCGCCGCTGCAGATGATCCGGCGCAGGCTGGTGCAGGTGGGCAGCTCGCCCGAGGCCGCGAAAGCCCCCAGCATCGACGGCACGAAGTGCAGCGTCGTGATCCCCTCGTCCCGGATCACCCGGCCCAAGGCCTCCGGGTCGCGATGCGCTCCGGGTTCCGCCACCACCAGGCAGGCGCCGGTCATCAGCGGCCAGAAGAACTCCCACACCGACACGTCGAAGCCATAGGGCGTCTTCTGCAGCACACGGTCCCCAGGACCGATGCCGTATTCCGCCTGCATCCAGTGCAGCCGGTTCAGCAGCCCCTTGTGGCTGTTGCCCACCGCCTTCGGCTTGCCCGTCGACCCCGACGTGGTGATGCAGTAGGCCAGACCCTCCGGATGCCAGTCGGTGGCAGGCGCCTCATCCGGGTACCCCGACAGGTCCCAGCCCTCCAGAGCCACCACCTCGACGCCCTGCGGCAGCCGGTCGACGAGATGCGCCTGGGCCAGCACCAGCGTCAGCCCGGTCTCGGCGATGGTGCCGGCCAGCCGCTCGCGCGGGTGCTCGGGGTCGAGCGGCAGATATGCCCCGCCCGCCTTGGCGATGCCGAGCAGCGCCAGCACCATCTCGGCCGACCGCTCCGCCGCCACCCCGACCGGCACGTCCGGGCCGACGCCGCGGGCCGCCAGCGCCTGGGCCAGCCGGTTGGTCCGGCGGTCCAGCTCGGCATAGCTCAGCCGCTCGGCGCCGAACACCAGCGCCTCCGCCTCCGGCGTCGCCCGCGCCTGGCGCTCGATCAGCGCCAGCACGGTCGGGACGGATTCGTAGGCCATGTCCGTCGCGTTCCACTGCGACAGGCGCTGCCGGTCCGCATCGGTCTGGAGGTCCAGCCGCGCCAGCGGCCGGTCGGGATACGCCACAGCCTGCTGCAGCAGCCGGAGGAGGCTGTCGCGCCAGCGCTCTACCGTCGACCGGTCGAACAGCTCGGTGGCGAAGTCCAGCTCGGCGGAGATCCGCCCGGCCTCGTCCTCCGCCGTCGTCAGGCTGAGGTCGAACTGGGCGCTGCCGCCGGGCCGCGCCAGGGTCTCGGCCCGCACATCACCGAGGCGCAGCGCGACCGCGTCGCGGCGCCGGCCGTGCTGCATCATCACCTGGAACAGCGGGTTGCGGCTCAGGCTGCGCTCGGGGTTCAGCGCCTCGACCAGCCGCTCGAAGGGCAGCGCCTGATGCGACTGGGCGGCCAGCGCCGTGTCCCGCACCGCCGTCAGCAGCGACCGGAAATCAGCCCGGCCATCGACCCGGACCGGCAGCACCTGGGTGTTAACGAAGCAGCCGATCACCGCCTCGACATCCTGGCGCTGGCGGTTGGCCACCGGCACGCCGATGCGCAGCTCGTTCTGCCCGCCGAGCCGCCGCAGCAGCGCGGAGAAGCCGGCCAGCAGCACCATGAACAGGGTCGCGCCCTGCTGCTGCGCCAGGGCGCGCAGCGATGCGGACAGGTCGGCCGGCAGGTCGAAGGCGACGGTGTCGCCGCGCCAGCTCGGCTCGGTCGGCCGCGGCCGGTCGGCCGGCAGCTCCAGCACCGGCTGCTCGGAACCGAGCCGCTCGAGCCAGGAGGCGAGCAGCCGCTCGCCCTCGCCGGCCTCCATCAGCTGGCGCTGCCAGACGGAATAATCCGCGTACTGAATTCCGGACGCGGCTTGCTGCGGCCGGCCCGATCGGTGGTCGTTGTAGCCGCGGGCCAGATCCTCGACCAGCAGGTCGAGCGACCAGCCGTCGGCGACGATGTGGTGCAGGGTCAGCAGCAGCACATGCTCATCCGCCGCCAGCGTGACCAAGGTGGCGCGCAGCAGCGGCCCGGCCGTGAGGTCGAAGCTCCGCCGCGCCTCGGCCGCCGAGATCTCGTCGAGCCGAGCCTGCCGCCCGGCCTCCGGCACCGCCGACAGGTCGATCCGGGCGAGATCCAGCGGCGCCGGCGGCAGGATGCGCTGCTGCGGCTCGCCCTCGGCCTCCGGGAAGACGGTGCGCAGCGCCTCGTGCCGGGCGACCAGCCCGTCCAGCGCCGCCTGCAGCGCCGCCGGGTCGAGGTTGCCCGACAGGCGCAGGCCGCCGGTGATGTGGTAGGCCGCGCTCTCGGGCTCGAGCTGCCACAGCAGCCACAGGCGGCGCTGCGCGTGGGACAGCGGCAGGTCGCCATCGCGCGGTACCGGCACGATCGGCAGGCGCTGGGCGCTGATGCCCTTGGTGTCGAGTTGGGCCAGGAACTGCCGGCGCTTGTCGGCCGGCAGGGCGGCGACGCGCTCGGCGATCGCGCGCATCGGGTCGGCCGGCGGCACGGTCATGTCGTTCATTCGGGCAGCTCCAGCGCGTCCAACAGCTCGGACATCGCATCCAGTTCCGCCGCGGCCTTGCCGCGGCCGTATCGATCGATCAGCGCGGCCAGGCCGGCGATGGTGCGGGCTTCGAACAGCGCCGCCAGCGGCAGCTCCACTGCCAGGGTGTGGCGCAGCCGCGACACCATCTTGGTCGCCAGCAGCGAGTGCCCGCCGAGGGAGAAGAAGTCGTCGTGTCGGGAGACATGGGCGAGGCCGAGGACGTCTTGCCAGATGCGGGCGATGGCGAGCTCGGTCTCGCCCTCGGGCTCGGCCCGGCTGTCCGCGTCGCTCTCCCATTCTGGGTCCGGCAGCGCCTTGCGGTCGAGCTTGCCGTTGGCCGAGAGCGGCAGATGCTCCAGCCACAGCAGCCGTGACGGCACCATGTACTCCGGCAGGAGGGCCGCGAGGTGCTGCTTCAGCCCGGCCTCGTCGGGCTGCGTCTCGCCGGCGACATAGCCGATCAGCCGCCCCGCGCGCAGCAGCACCACCGCCTCCCGGACGCCCGGGTATGAGCGCAAGCCCGCCTCGATCTCGCCGAGCTCGATCCGCAGGCCCCGCAGCTTCACCTGATGGTCCAGCCGGCCGAGATACTCGATCGCCCCGTCCGCGCGACGCCGCACCAGGTCGCCCGAGCGGTACATCCGGCTTCCGGTTGGACCCTGCGGGTCCGGCACGAACCGGTCCGCCGTCAGGTCCGGACGGCCCAGATAGCCCCGCGCCAGGTTCACCCCGGCGATGTACAGCTCTCCCGACACACCTTCCGGCACCGGGTTCAGATCGGCATCGAGAATGTGGATCCGGGTGTTGGCGATGGCATGCCCGATCGGCACGCTGGTCTGTCCAGGCTCGGGCCTGCAGGCCCAGACGGTCACGTCGATCGCCGCCTCGGTCGGGCCGTACAGGTTGTGCAGCCCGGCCGTGGTCTGGCCCAGCACCGCGTCCTGCAGCTCGCGCGGCAGCGCCTCGCCGCTGCAGATGATCCGGCGCAGGCTGGTGCAGGTGGGCAGCTCGCCCGAGGCCGCGAAAGCCCCCAGCATCGACGGYACGAAGTGCAGCGTCGTGATCCCCTCGTCCCGGATCACCCGGCCCAAGGCCTCCGGGTCGCGATGCGCTCCGGGTTCCGCCACCACCAGGCTGGCCCCGCTCATCAAGGGCCAGAAGAACTCCCACACCGACACGTCGAAGCCATAGGGCGTCTTCTGCAGCACCCGGTCCCCCGGACCGATGCCGTATTCCGCCTGCATCCATTGCAGCCGGTTCAACAACCCCTCGTGGCTGTTGCCCACCGCCTTGGGCTTGCCGGTCGAGCCCGAGGTGGTGATGCAGTAGGCGAGGCTGTCGGGATGCCAGTCCACCGCCGGTGCCCGGTCCGGCCAGCCGGACAGGTCCCAGCCCTCCAGCGCCACCACCTCGACGCCGTGGGGCAGCCGGTCCGTGAGATGTGCCTGGGCCAGCACCAGCGTCAGCCCGGTCTCGGCAACGGTCCCGGCCAGCCGCTCGCGCGGATGCTCCGGATCGAGCGGCAGATAGGCCCCACCCGCCTTGGCGATGCCGAGCAGCGCGAGCACCATCTCGACCGACCGCTCCGCCGCCACCCCGACCAGCACGTCCGGGCCGACGCCGCGCGCCGCCAGCGCCTGGGCCATCCGATTGGTCCGGCGGTCCAGCTCGGCGTAGCTCAGCCGCTCGGCGCCGAACACCAGCGCCTCCGCCTCCGGCGTCGCCCGCGCCTGGCGCTCGATCAGCGACAGAACGTTCGGGACGGATTCGTAGGCCACGTCCGTCGCGTTCCACTGCGACAGGCGCTCCCGGTCTTCCCGGGTCGGCAGGGCGATGCTGCCCAGGAGCGCATCAGGAGCCTGGGCGAGGCCCACCAGCAGCGCCTCGAACTGGCGCATCAGGCTGTCGATGCGGTCCTGGTCGAAGGCGTCGCGCCGCCAGCTCCAGCCGATCTCGATGTCCCCGCCGGCCTGCACCGTCAGGGTCAGCGCGTAGTTCGTCGTCTCCAGGTTCGAGACCGCGCCGAAGCGCAGCCCCTGGCTGTGCAGCCCCCGGCTGTCGCGCTCGCGCAGCGCCTGGTCCACCGGATAGTTCTCGAACACCAGCAGCGTGTCGAACAGCGACCGGCCGCCCTGACCCGCCCAGCCCTGGATCTCGTACAAGGGCGTGTGCTCGTGCTCGCGCAGCGCCGCGTTCTCCGCCTGCAGCTCCCGCAGCCAGTCCCCGACGCTCCGCGCCGGATCCAGCGCCGGCGCCACCGGCAGCGTGTTGATGAACAGGCCCATCATGGCCTCGGCGTCCCGCAGCTCCGCCGGACGCCCCGACACCGTCGCCCCGAACACCACCCGGCGCTGCCCGGTGACCCGCGACAGCAGCAGCGCCCACGCCCCTTGCAGCATCGTGTTCAGCGTTACGTGCTCGCGCCGGGCAAAGGCCTTCAGCGCCTCCGTCGCCGCACCGTCCAGCCGCAGCCTGGCGCTGTCGTGCCCCGGCTGCGCCTCCGGCGCCGGCACGGCCGAGGCCAGCAACGTCGGCTCCTCCACCCCGGACAGACGCTCCCGCCAGAACCCCTGGTCCGCTTCCTGGTCCCGCTCGGCGAGCCAGGCGATGTAGTTCCGGTACCGGCCTGCCACCGAGGCCGGCGCCGTGCCGTGATAGCGGGTCAGCACCTCGCCGATCAGCCGCGACGTGCTCCAGCCGTCCAGCAACAGGTGGTGGCTGGTCAGGATCAGCCGGTGCCGGTCCGCCGCCGTCCGCACCAGCAGCACCCGCAGCAGCGGCGCCGTCGCCAGATCGAAGCCGCGCGCCCGGTCCGTCGCCGCGAGCTCGGTCAGCGCCTGCTCCAGATCCGGCTTGCCGCGCCAGTCCAGATGCGCCACCGGCGACGGCACCCGACGGCGCACCAGCTGCAGCGGCGTGTCGCCCTGCCACAGGAAGCCGGTGCGCAGGATGGTGTGGCTCGCCACCGCCGCCTCCCAGGCCCGGCCGAAGCGGCCGGCATCCAGCCCGTCGACATCCACCCGGATCTGCGTCACATACAGCTCCGGCACCTGCAGGCTGTGGAACAGCATCCCCTGCTGCATCGGCGACAGCGGGTACAGGTCCTCGATCTCCGCCGCCGGCACCGGCAGCGCGTCGAGCTCGGCCTGGCTCAGACCGGCCAGGGGCACGTCCGACGGCGTCAGCCCGCCCGCCCCCGGCGCGCCGCACAACTCGACCAGAGCTGCCAGCTCGGCACCGAAGGCCTGGGCCAGCTGCTCGATGGTGCCGGCATCGTGCCGGGCGGCGCTGTACAGCCAGGACAGGCCCAGCACGCCTTCCGCCACCTGGCCGTTCACCACCAGCTCGGCGCCAAGCGGCGAGCCCTCCGACTGGTCCCGGCCGGCACTCTCCCGTGCCAGGGCGAAGGCCCCCGCCGTCATCCCGTCGAACCGGCCCAGATAGTTGAACGTCACCGCCGGCCAGGGCTGTGAGGACAAGGACGCCTGCACCTGGTCCGATCCCATGTGCCGCAGCACGCCATAGCCGAGGCCGCGCTGCGGCACCGACCGCAGCTGCTCCTTCATCGCCTTCAGCGATGCTTCGAGGTCTTCCGCCGGCGTCAGGCGCACCGGGTAGAGGCTGGTGAACCAGCCCACCGTCCGGCTCAGGTCGAGCCCGCCCAGCTCCTCGCGGCCATGGCCTTCCAGCGCCACCAGCGCCGAGTCCTCGCCGCTGTGCCGGCACAGCACCCGTGCCAGCGCCGTCAGCAGCAGGTCCTCCACGCCGGCCCGCCACGCCCGCCCCGCCGTCACCAGACGCTCGGTCAGGACCGCGTCGAAGCGCTGCCGGTGCTCCGCCCGATGCGCCACCGTGTTCTCGCCTGCCGGACGCGCCACCGGGAAGTCCGCTGGGCCCTCCAGCACGCCCTGCCAGTAGGGCAGCTCCGCCAGCAGCTCCGGGCTCGCGGCATGGGCCTGCAGCGTCTTGCCCCAGGACCCGAAGCTGCCGCTCGTCTCCGGCAGGGCGATGGCCTCTCCGGCCATGGCTTGGCCGTAGGCGGCCTGCAGGTCCTCCAGCAGGATCCGCCAGGACACCCCGTCCACCACCAGGTGGTGGATCGCCAGCAGCAGGCGCTGCGTGCCGTCCCAGCGCTCGGCCAGCACCGCCCGCAGCAGCGGGCCCTCGGCCAGGTCCAGGCTGCGCTGGGCCGCCTCTGCCACCGCCGCCTGCCCGGCCTCGTCGGCAACGCTGCGCAGCCACAGCCAATCCTGCTCCGCCGGATCGGCATAGGCCTGGCTCCAGGCGCCGTCCTGGCCCTGCACGAAGCGCAGCCGCAGCGCGTCGTGATGCGACACCACCGCCGCAATGGCCCGGCCCAGCGCCTCCGCGTCCAGCCGCTGCCGCGGCGCCAGCAGCACCGCCTGGTTCCAGTGGTGGCGCTGCGGGATCGCTTCGGCGAAGAACCAGCGCTGGATCGGCGTCAGTGGCGCCTCGCCCGTCGCCACCTCCTGCACCACCGCCGCCGTCTCGCGCCCGGCCACCGCCGCCAGCCCACGCACCGTCTGGTGCTCGAACAGCTGCCGCGGCGTCAGCATCAGACCCGCCCGGCGGGCTCGCGACACCACCTGCAGCGACAGGATCGAATCCCCGCCCAGCTCGAAGAAGTTGTCGTCACGGCCGACCTGCCGCAGCCCCAGGACCTCCGCCCAGATCCCGGCGATCGCCTGCTCCGCCTCGCCCTCCGGCGCCGACCGGGCGGTGCTCTCCCACTCCGGCTCCGGCAGAGCCTTGCGGTCCAGCTTGCCGGTCGGCAGCAGCGGCAGCGCCGGCAGCACCATGATCCGCGACGGCACCATGTAGTCCGGCAGCTGACCCGCCAGATGTGCCTTCAGCGCGGCCTCGAAGCCGTCAACGGCCTCCGGTGCCGCGACATGCGCCACCAGCCGCTTGCCGCCCGGCGACGACACCGCCGATACCACCGCGCCGCGCACCTGCGGGTGCGACAGCAGCCGTGCTTCGACCTCGCCGGGCTCGATCCGGTAGCCCCGGATCTTCACCTGGTGATCGGCCCGGCCGAGATAATCGATCGACCCGTCCGGCCGCCACCGCACCACGTCACCGGTCCGGTACATCCGCGATCCCGGTTCGCCAGACGGGTCCGGCACGAAGCGCTCCGCCGTCAGGTCCGCACGGCCGACATAGCCCCGCGCCAGGCCGGACCCGCCGATGTAGAGCTCGCCCGCCACGCCCACCAGCACCGGCTGCAGCCGCCCGTCCAGCACATAGGCCCGGCGGTCCCCCACCGGACGGCCGATCGGCACATAGGCCCCGTCGCAGGCCGTCTCGGCATTCCCCTTCCACACCAAAGGCGTCACCACCGCCTCGGTCGGGCCATACCCGTTGATCAAGGCCCGCGGTCGCAAAGCCCGACGCACTCGGTCGTACCCCGCCGCTGGCATCGCC
>NZ_JBFRCU010000161.1:0-7508 GCF_052113205.1 Inquilinus sp. YAF38
GGCTGCTACTGGGGCTGGAGTTCAGCGATGCCGGCGGGCGCGACGCGGCCTGGATCTCCGATGCCGTGACCGACACGGCGCTGGAGCTCGGCCTGTCCGCCAACATCGTCCGCGCCGGCCTCTCCGGCGGCACCATGCGCATCGCGCCGCCGCTGACGGCCACCGATGCCGAGATCGACCTGGGCGTCGAGCTGCTGGACGCGGCGATCGCGCGGGTCATGGCCGGCGCCTGAGCGCCCGCGCAACTCTCGATCCCCGAGGACTGTACCCCTAATCCTCGGGGGTTGAGGGCTTTCCCGATTCCCGACACTGTCTCGCCTATCGACCGGACCCGGCGGCACGACCCGCCGGCGGCGACGGCGCCCCTGCGGAGGGGCTCGTCGCAACTGAACCGGACAGGGCGGCTTCTCCACTTCACAGATCGGGCGGATGAGGCCATGGGCCTGCATCCGGCGGGAAAGGACTGCTCCATGCCTGCTGATGCGATTGCGACCAACCTTGCGGTGGTCGATGAGCATATCCGCAACGAAGCGCGCGACCCGGCCTCGGTCATGGCGCTCTACACGGACGACGCCGTGCTCGAGGTGCCGGCCCGCGGCCAGCGCCTGACCGACAAGGCGGCGATCCTGGCGAATTACCGGCGGATCTTCTCGGCCATCACCGATGTCGAGGTCGAGCCACTCGACCGCTTCGCCACCGCGGACCGGGTGGTGGACGACTGCCTCGTCCGCTTCCGCCTGACCGGCGAGGGCATGGTCGACGCGCCGGTCGGGTCGCGGATCGAGCTGCGGCTGGTCCATGTCTTCCACATGCGCGACGGCAAGATCGCCCGCGAGCATGTGTTCGAGAGCTGGACGCCGCTGGCCTGAGAGGCCGGCTTTTTCCAATCATCTCGGATATCGGGGCGGTCGCCTGTTTCCCGGCGGCCGCCTCCTGTCAGGAGAACGCCGGCGACGTCAATGGCGACGGCGTCTCCGACTTCCATATCCGTCTGAACGGGGTGGTCGGCCTGCAGGCCTCGGACTTCGTGCTGTAGCCGGCCGCATCGCTGCGCCAGCCGGAAGGCGGCGCGGCGACGCGCATCCTCAGCGGGACGTCCGCGTGTCGGTGGCGATCCAGTTTTCCTCCCACGTCCTGCCGCCATCCGCGGAGAAGGACTGCACGAAACGGTAGACATCGGGCGCCATGGGCAGGATCTCGAAACGGACCAGCACGGCGCGGCCGTCGTCGAGGAAATCCTCGCCCTGGAACATGCCGTGGCCATCCGTGAACCCGCCATACACCGGCGGCGTCAGCTTGCCGACCCGTGCGTTGGAGAAATGCAGGCTCCATTGCCCGGATTTCGGGTTGTACAGGCGCAGGCTCAAACCCTCGATGTGGTGCCCGCCGGCGCCGTCGGCCGCCAGCTCCAGCAGGTTGGCGCGACCGTCCCAGACCTTGCGGACCGTCGAGGTGCCGTCGAATTCGAGCCATTGGTCCGGCGTCTCGCTGAGGGGCTCCGCCAGCACTTTCATCTGCGTCTTCCAGGTGCCGATCTCGAAGTCGAAATCGTGCTGGCCATCGGACGGCGCCGTCGTGGTCGCAGTTTGGGCCGCCGCCAGTGGCGGCAGCAGGAGCGTGCCGGCCAGCAGACCGGCCGGCAGCAGGAGGTGGAACATCGCCGGCATGAGGCTCTCCCGGATCTGAAGGATGAGCCAAGCTAGGCAGGAGGTGGTAATCTGAAAATCACCACCTCCGGTCTAGATGCCATGACCACTCTGCATCTGCCCCTCGACCGCTCCGGCCGCCTGCCGCTGCACCGGCAGATCTATGACGGCATCCGCGGCGCGATCCTCGAGGGAACGCTGCGGCCCGGCCAGCGCATCCCGTCGACGCGCTGCCTGGCCGTCGAGCTGGGCGTCTCACGCCTGCCGGTGCTGGCCGCGTATGAGCAACTGCTGCACGAATGCTATCTCGAGGGCCGGGCGGGGTCGGGCACCTATGTCAGCCAGGCGCTGCCCGACGAGCTGCTGGAATCGCGGCCGGCGCCGGATGCGGCGCGGTCCGAGCCCCGGGTCCCGCCGGAGCGCGACTATGGCGGGCTCGCCCCGTTCCGCACCAGCCTGCCGGCGCTGGACCGGTTTCCGCACGCGGCCTGGGCGCGGCTGGTGGCGCGGCATGCGCAGCGGCTGCCGCTGGCGCATATGGCCTATGGCGATCCGGCGGGCCTGCCGGCGCTGCGCGCAGCGATTGCCGATCATATCCGAGCCGCCCGTGGCGTCCGGTGCGATGCCGGGCAGATTCTGGTCGTGTCCGGCTCGCAGGCGGCGCTGCGCATCGCCGCCGCGATGCTGCTTGCCCCCGGCGACGGCGTGGCGATCGAGGAGCCGGGCTATCCGGGCGCGCGCGCCGCGCTGGTCGCCGGCGGGGCGCGGCTGCTGCCGGTTCCGGTGGACGAAGCGGGCATCGACATGGAGGCGCTGCGCCGCGCCGGCCGGGTGCGCGCCGCCTATGTCACGCCCTCGCACCAGTATCCGCTCGGCGTGTCGATGACCGCGGCGAGGCGGCTGGCGCTGCTGGACTGGGCCCGGCGCGAGGATGCCTGGCTGCTGGAGGATGATTACGACAGCGAGTACCGCTATGTCAGCCGCCCGCTCGGCGCGTTGCAGGGCATGGATGCGCATGGCCGGGTGATCTATATCGGCACCTTCAGCAAGGTGCTGTTTCCGGCGCTGCGGGTCGGCTACCTGGTGGTGCCGCAGGCGCTGGCGGAGGACGCCGTGCGGGCGCGCCTGGCCTTCGACCTGTTCCCGCCCACGCTGTACCAGTCGGCGCTGGCCGAGTTCCTGGCCGAGGGGCATTTCGCCCGGCATCTGCGTCGCATGCGCGGCGTCTACCACGCCCGGCGCGCAGCCTTGCTCGACGGCTTGGCGCGGCATTGCGGCGACCGTCTGGTCCTTCACAACGCCGATGCTGGGCTGCATGTCGCGGTGCTGCTGCCCGACGGGCGCGACGACACCGATTTCGTCCGGCACATGGGCGAGCGCGGCCTGACGGCGACGGCGTTGTCGACCTGCTATGCCGGCCCGGCGGGCCGCTGCGGCCTGCTGCTCGGCTTCGGCGGCTCGGATGAGCGCCGGCTGCAGGAGGCCACGCGGGTGCTGGGCGAGATCCTGCGTGCGTCCGGTTAGGTCGTCCGCAGGGCGGGGCGGGTGACCAGCCGAATGCCGAGCGCGATCGGCACCACGCCCAGCAGGTCGAGCGGCGGCACATGCTCGCCCAGCACCGCCCAGCCCAGCAGCAGACCGATCGGCGGCACCAGGAAGTGCAGGGCGCTGGCGGTCGAGGCGCCGAGCCGGTCCAGCATGTCGAACCACAGCAGGTAGCTGCACAGCGAGACGGCGAGGGCCAGCCACAGGAAGCCGGCCAGGAGCTCCGGGGTCCAGCGGATCGCCGAGACCGGCTCCAGCGCCAGGCCCAGCGGCAGCAGCACGATGCCGGCCGCGAGCGTCTGGATTGCGGTGCCGTACCAGAGATCGCCAGCAGGCGCGATCCGCTTGTACAGGATGGTGCCGGCGGACAGCGCCACCAGCGCGCCGAAGGTGAAGGCGATGCCGACCGGCCCCTCGATGCCGCTGCCGAGCCGGCTCTGCAGCACGATGCCGACGCCGACGATTCCGAGCGCCAGCCCTGCCAGCTTCGTGCCGGTCAGCCGCTCACCCAGCAGCGGCGCCGCCAGCACCGCGGTCAGCACCGGGTTCATGCTGACGATCAGCGCCGAGAAGCCGGAGGTGACGCTTTGCATCCCGAAATAGGACAAGGCCAGATAGACCGCCATGGTGACGATGCCGAGCAGGGCGAGGCGCGCCACGGCGCCGGGACCGAGCGTCCAGCGCCGGCCCGACAGCCGGGCCAGGCCGGCCAGCACCAGCCCGGCCAGCAGGAACCGCGTCGACAGCAGCAGGAAGGGCGGGGCATAGGTCACCGCCACCTTGCCGGCGGTGAAGGCCGAGGCCCACAGCACCACGAACAGGGCGGGAAAGCCCCAACGCAGCAGAGCGCTGCGGCCGGGGGCCGGGATCGAGGCGGCGTGCATGGTCGATCTCCTTCGGATCAGCTGCACCTTAGCGACCGGCGTGACCATTTGGAAATTCAATGGTTAAATACAGGGCAGTGGAAAAGCCGATAGGTGTCTCATGCTCGACCTCGACCTGCTGCGCAGCTTCGTCTCGGTGGTCGATGCCGGCGGCTTCACCCGCGCCGGCGAGCGGGTGCATCGGACGCAATCGACGGTCAGCCAGCAGATCCGCAAGCTCGAGGACTCGGTCGGCCGGCCGCTGCTGCACCGCCAGGGGCGGGGCGTGGCGCCGACCGAGGAGGGCGAGCGGCTGCTGGGCTATGCCCGCCGCCTGCTGGCGCTGAGCGACGAGGCCGAGGATGCGCTGCGCCGGCCGGACGGGATGGCGGTGGTGCGGGTCGGGCTGGGCGAGGATTTCGCTGCCGACCGGCTGACCGAGGCTTTGTCCAGCCTGGCCCGGCTGCGCCCGGCGCTGCGGCTCGACGTGCGTTGCGACGCGGGGTCGGAGCTGCGCCGCGCCTTCGGCCAGGGCGAGTTGGACATCGCCGTGATCAAGCGCGATTCCGGCATCGGCACCGCCGTCGCCGCCTGGCCCGAACGGCTGGTCTGGGTCGCCAGCCGCCGCCACGGCGTGCCGCCGGACGACCCGGTGCCGCTGGTCGCCTATGGCCAGGGCTGTATCTACCGGGCGCGGGCGATCCATGCGCTGGAAAGCGCCGGGCGGCGCTGGCGCCTCGCCTTCACCGGCTCGAACCTGCCGGCGGTGCAGGCGGCTATCGCCTGCGGCTTCGGCATCGGCATCCTGGTGGCGCGCTCGGTGCGCGACGACCTCCGCATCCTGCGGCCGGAGGAGGGGTTTCCGCCGGTCCCGCCCAGCGAGCTCGCCGTCATGCTGCAGCCCGGCGCATCCCCGGCCGTGCGGATCGTGGCCGAGCAACTGGCCGAAAGCTGCGCCGAGGAGCGGCCCGAGGCAGCGTGATGCCAGGCGCGCTGGCGGACACAACGCCTCCGACTGCCTCCCACCTCGTCATGGCGAGCCCCGAAGGGGCGTGGCCATCCAGCGATTCGATCTCTGGATGGCCACGGCGCTGCGCGCCTCGCCATGACAATTTATCTTTAAGTAGTTGTATAATTATCAATTTTAACATCGCTGATGTAGAATTATGTTGACCTATTCCACAACAGGCTGAGAGATTATCCGCCCCATCCCGGAGGACCGGACATGCTCTCCCGCCGCACCTTGCTGTCGACCACCCTGGCCCTGGCCGCCGCCGTGCCCTTGGCCGGCCGCCCTGCCCGGGCCGAGGAGGCGCCGAAAGCCCTCCGCATCGGCTATCAGAAGAACGGCATCCTGCTGGTCGCCAAGACCCGCAAGTCGCTGGAGCAGCACTTCGCCCCGCAGGGCATCGCGGTGGAGTGGATCGAGTTCGCCTTCGGCCCGCCGCTGCTGGAGGCGCTGAACGCCGGCAGCATCGATTTCGGCGCCACCGGCGACACCCCGCCGATCTTCGCCCAGGCGGCGCAGGCCGATCTGGTCTACGCCGCGGCCCAGCCGGCGGCCGGCAAGGGCCAGGCCCTGCTGGTGCCGAAGGGGTCGGCGGCGAAGACGGTCGCCGATGTGAAGGGGTTGCGCGTCGGCGTCGGCAAGGGCTCCAGCGCCCACAACTTCCTGGTCGCGGCGCTGCAGAAGGCGGGGCTGGGCTGGCAGGACATCACCCCGGTCTATCTCGCCCCGGCCGATGCCCGCGCTGCCTTCGCCGGCGGCAGCCTGGACGCCTGGGCGATCTGGGATCCCTATTTCGCCATCGCCGAGCTGGAGGAGGAGGCACAGGTGCTGGCGACCTCCGCCGATGTCGAGCCGCAGAACTCCTATTTCCTCGCCTCGAGATCCTTCGCGACGGAGCATCCCGCTGCGCTGCACAGCCTGGTGGCGGCGCTGGGCGAGGTCGGCGCCTGGGCCGAGGACAACCACGGCGAGGTGGCCAAGCTGTTCGCCGACGAGACCGGCATCAGCCTGGCGGCGGAACAGCGCTCGGTCGACCGCGCCACCTTCCGGATCGGACCGCTGACCGGGGAGATCGTGGCCCAGCAGCAGAAAATCGCCGACCGCTTCGCCGCGCTGGGGCTGATCCCGGCGCCGATCGCCATCCGCGACATCGTCTGGACCGGCGCCTGACCACAGCAGGGATTCACCCCATGGCCGACACCCGCAAGCCGCTCGACCTGTTCTGGTTCATCCCGACCAGCGGCGACGGCCCCTATCTCGGCACCCAGGACCGGCACCGCCCGGCCGAGTTCCGCTATCTGCGCGAGATCGCCACCGCGGTCGACCGGCTCGGCTACAAGGGCGTGCTGCTGCCCACCGGCCGCGGCTGCGAGGATGCCTGGATCACCGCCACGGCGCTGGCGACGGCGACCGAGCGGCTGCGCTTCCTGGTGGCGCTGCGCCCCGGCGTGGCCACGCCCGCCTTCTTCGCCCGCCAGGCGGCGGCGCTGGACCGGATCAGCCAGGGAAGGCTGCTGCTGAACGTCGTGGTCGGCGGCGACCCGGCCGAGTTGGCCGGCGACGGCGTCTTCCTCGACCACGACACGCGCTACGCCCAGGCGGCGGAGTTCCTGACCATCTGGCGCCGCCTGCTGGCCGGTGAGACGGTCGATTTCGACGGCGACTTCCTGAAGGTGAAGGGCGGCAAGCTGTCCTTCCCGCCGGTGCAGCGGCCGCATCCGCCGCTGTGGTTCGGCGGCTCCTCGGACGCCGCGCTCGACCTCGCCGCCGACCAGGTCGAGACCTACCTGACCTGGGGCGAGCCGCTGGACCAGGTGGCCGGGAAGATCGAGGCGGCCAAGGCGCGCGCGGCGGCCCGTGGCCGCACCTTGCGCTTCGGCATGCGTATCCACCTGATCGTGCGCGAGACCGAGGAGGAGGCCTGGCGGGTGGCCGAGCGGCTGATCCGCGACGTCTCCGACGACGCCATCGCCGAGGCTCAGAAGAAGCTGGCCGACGGGTCGGATTCCGTGGGCCAGAAGCGGATGACGGCGCTGCATGGCGGCCGGCGTGACAAGCTGCTGGTCGGGCCGAACCTGTGGGCCGGCATCGGCCTGGTGCGGCGCGGCGCCGGCACCGCTCTGGTCGGCGACCCGGCGACGGTCGCGGCGCGGCTGCGCGAATACCAGGATCTCGGCATCGAGACCATCATCGCCTCCGGCTACCCGCATCTGGAGGAGGCGTACAACGTCGCCGAACTCTTGTTCCCGGCCCTTGGCATCGGCGCCGAGCAGGCCGGGGCACATGAACTGCATCCCGGCGAATTCGGCACTGGCGCCGGGAGGCCGAAGCTGACCGCGGTGTCGTGAACGCGGGTGGCCGTAAGAGACCTCTCGCACTCAATCCCGTCATTGCGAGCGTAGCGAAGCAATCCAGGGGCCGCTGGCACCAGCCCCTGGATTGCTT
>NZ_JBFRCU010000162.1:0-7496 GCF_052113205.1 Inquilinus sp. YAF38
GCCCAGCATCGGCCCAGCATCGCCTCGGCCGCCGCCGCGACATCCGCCGTCGACTTCACCACCCGGACACCGCCCTTGCCCGACGGCTCTTCCTTGAAGTGGCCCTTGCCGCGGCCGCCGGCATGGATCTGCGCCTTGACGACGTAAACCGCGCCGCCGAGACCCTCCGCCACACGCACCGCCTCCTCCGGCGTGTACGCCACCCCGCCGCGCGGCACCGGCACGCCATAGCGCCCCAGCAGCCCCTTCGCCTGATATTCGTGGATGTTCATTCCCTGCCCTTCCGCTCGGCCGGCCCCGCCCGCGGGCAGGACCGGCCCCCGTCCATCAGATCACAGCAGCCCGGCGCCGCGGGCCCAGCGGTACTTGGCCCCCAGCACCGCGACCGGCGTCTCGGTCGAGTACGGGTAGGCGACGATGCCGTGGTCGTAGAGGTATTGCGCCGCCTCCTCGACCTCGACGTCGCCGGCCAGCGAGGCCACGATCGGCTTGTTGATGCCCTTGGCCCGCATCTCGTCCACCACCTCGGTGATCACCTTCGCGAACACCATCGGCGGCGTGATGATGGTGTGCCAGTAGCCGAGGATCAGCGCGTGGATACGGTCGTCCTCCAGCCCCAGCTTCACCGTGTTGCGGTAAGTGGTCGGCGGCTCGCCGCCGGTGATGTCGACCGGGTTGCCGGCGGCGCCGAAGGGCGGGATGAACTTGCGGAAGGAGGCGTCGAGATCCGCCGGCATCGCCATCAACTGCAGGTCGTTGTCGACACAGGCGTCGGACAGCAGCACGCCCGAGCCGCCGGCGCCGGTGATGATGACCACGTTCTCGCCCTTCGGCGTCGGCAGCACCGGGATGCCGCGGGCGAATTGCAGCAGGTCCTGCAGGCTCTTCGCCCGGATCACGCCGGACTGGCGCAGCACGTCGTCATAGACCTTGTCGTTGCCGGCCAGCGCCCCGGTGTGCGAGCTGGCCGCCCGCGCGCCGAGCGAGGTGCGCCCGGCCTTCAGCACCACCACCGGCTTCTTCCTCGACACCACCTTGGCGACGTCGGCGAAGGCGCGGCCGTCCTTCAGGTCCTCGAGATGCATCGCGATCACGTCGGTGGCGTCGTCCTGCTCGAAGAAGGTCAGCAGGTCGTCCTCGTCGATGTCGGACTTGTTGCCGAGGCCGACGATGGCCGAGACGCCCATCTTGGTCGACCGGCTGAAGCCGATGATCGCCATGCCGATGCCGCCGGATTGCGAGGACAAGGCCGCACGGCCCTTGACGTCAAACGGCGTGCAGAAGGTCGCGCACAGGTTCTTCGGCGTGTAGTAGAAGCCGTAGATGTTCGGGCCCATCAGACGGACATCGTATTTGCGGCCGATGGCGATGATCTCCTCCTGCGCCGCATGGTCGCCGGTCTCGGCGAAGCCGGACGGGATCAGGATCGCGCCCGAGATCTTCTTCTCGCCGACCTCGGTCAGCGCCTGGGGCACGAATTTGGCCGGGATGGCGAAGACGGCGATGTCGATGTTGCCCGGCACGTCCTTGACGCTGGGATAGGCCTTGAGCCCCAGGATCTCGGTGGCCTTCGGGTGGATCGGATAGATCGCGCCCTTGTAGCCGCCGTTGATCAGGTTCTTCATCACCGAGTTGCCGATCTTGCCGTCCTCGGCCGAGGCGCCGATCACGGCGACCGCGTCGGGCCGCATGATCCGGTTCATCTTGGCCAGGATGGCGTCCTTCGACGGCCGCGGCCGGGCCTCCTTCGGCTCGAAGTCGACGACGACGCGGACATCGGCGGCGATGGCGCCGTCGGTGCGGGCGAAGACCGGGTTGAGGTCGAGCTCGACGATCTCCGGCACGGCATCGACCAGGCGCGAGACCTTGACGATCAGGTCGGACAGCGCCTCGCGGTCGACCGGCGGCGCACCGCGCACGCCCTTCAGGATCGCGGCCGCCTGGATGCCGTCCAGCATCGACAGCGCCTCGGTGCGGTCGACCGGGGCGAGGCGGAAGGTGATGTCCTTCAGCACCTCGACCAGCACGCCGCCGAGGCCGAAGGCGACCAGCTTGCCGAAGCTGGGGTCGGTGACCGCGCCGACGATCACCTCCTGCCCGCCGACCAGCATCTGCTGGACCTGGACGCCGAGGATCTCGGCCTTCGGGTCGTAGCGGCCGGCGCTCTCGACGATGCGCTTGAAGCCGGCGCGGACGTCGTCGGCCGATTTGACGCCGACCAGCACGCCGCCAGCCTCGGTCTTGTGCAGGATCTGCGGCGAGACGATCTTCAGCACCACCGGGAAGCCGATCGCCGCGGCCTGGGCCGCCGCCTGGTCGGCCGTGGTCGCCAGCGCCTCCTTCGGGATCGGGATCTGCCAGGCCTCGCACAGCTCGCGGGCCTCGGGCGCGGTCAGGCTGGTGCGCCCCTCGCGCTTGACGGTTTCGAGAATGCTGCGGGCGGTCGTCCTGGCATCGTCCAGGACGTCTACATGGCCATTCATGGCGGTCCTCGCTCAGCAAAGGATGTGGGGAGGACCGGACCCACCTGAGGCTGCCCGGTCGGGTGTCGCAATCGGTTCAGTCAGATCAGACAGAGGCCTCGCTTCCCTGGCTCGTCATTGCGAGCCCCGAAGGGGCGCGGCAATCCAGGGATCGAGCCGCTGGATCGCCACGTCGCTTCGCTCCTCGCGATGACGAGGAGGGAGCTGCCTCGGTTCGCTAGATCGCGCCGGCGGTGCGCATCGCGGCGATGGCGTCGGCGTCGTAGCCGACCGCGGCCAGGATCTCCTCGGTGTGCTCGCCCAAGAGCGGCGAGCGCTCGACCGGCACGTCGTTGTCGGAGAGCCGGATCGGCAGGGCGACCTGGACGTAGTTGCCGCGCTCCGGGTGCGGCACGTCGACCAGCATTCCGCGGTCGTACATCGAGCGGTCCTCGATCAGATCCTTCATGCTGAGGATCGGGCCGCAAGGCACGTCGATCTCGTTCAGCGCCTCCATCACCTCGATCTTGCTGCGCTGGCTGGTCCAGGCCTGGATGATGCCGAAACAGTCCGGCAGGTGGCTCAGCCGCGCTTCCGGCGTGGCATAGGCCGGGTCCTCGATCAGCTCCTCGCGGCCGACCAGGCGCATCAGCGGCGCCCAGCCCTGGGGCTGGATGATGACATAGGCGTAGTCGTTCTCGCCGCCGGGGGCGCAGACCAGCGCCTGGCCGGGCTGGCCGCCGCCCGAGGCATTGCCGGAGCGCGGCACGGCCTCGCCGAACTCGGTGTTCGGGTATTCCCGCAGCGGGCCGTGCACCAGGCGCTGCTGGTCGCGCATCTTGACCCGGACCAGGTTGAGGACGCAGTCCTGCATCGCCACCTCGACCCGCTGGCCCTTGCCGGTCTGGGTCCGCTGCAGCAGCGCCGCCAGCACGCCGGCGACGAGGTGCATGCCGGTGCCGCTGTCGCCGATCTGGGCGCCGGTCGAGGTCGGCGGGCCGTCGAGCCAGCCGGTGGTGCTCATCGACCCGCCCATGGCCTGGGCCACGGTCTCATAGGCCTTGCAGTCGACATAGGGGCCGGGGCCGAAGCCCTTGACCGAAGCGTAGATCACCCGCGGGTTGATCTTCTGGATCTTGTCCCAGGGGAAGCCCTGGCGGTCGAGCACGCCGGGGCCGAAATTCTCGATCAGCACGTCGGACTGCTCGAGCAGCTTGATGAAGGCCTCCTGTCCCTGCGGCGACTTCATGTTGATGGTGATGCTGCGCTTGTTGCTGTTCAGCATGGTGAAGTAGAGGCTGTCGACATTCGACTTGTCGCGCAGCTGCGACCGGGTGATGTCGCCGCGTCCCGGCATCTCCACCTTGATCACATCGGCCCCGAACCACGCCAGAATCTGCGTCGCCGAGGGTCCCGACTGGACATGGGTCATGTCGAGAACGCGCACCCCATCCAGGGCCTTGCCCATGGTCTCTCTCCCTATCTGTGCCAGTGCCAGGACGGGGGCGCGGGCGGTTGTATCCAGCCCGCGCCCGCGGCCGCTACTTGTACATCGTCTGGTTCATGGTCCCCGGGGCGTAGGCGTCGGGGTCGATCCACACATTGATCAGCGACGGCTTGCCCGATTCCCGCGCCCGCTCCAGCGCCGGGCGGATCTGGCTGGCCTCATGGACCTCCTCGCCGTAGCCGCCGAGCATCTGGGCGAATTTCGAGTACTGGACGTCGCCCAGCTTGTTGCCGACATTGCCCTTCTCCGGCCCGTATTTCTGGATCTGGCCGTAGCGGATCTGGTTCATGTGCGAGTTGTTGCCGACCACGCCGATGAAGGGCAGGTTGAACCGCACCATGGTCTCGAAGTCCCAGCCGGTCAGGCTGAAGGTGCCGTCGCCGAACAGGCAGAGCACCTCCTTCTCCGGCTGGGCGATCTTCGACGCCATGGCGAAGGGCACGCCGACGCCGAGGGTGCCGAGCGGGCCCGGATCCATCCAGTGGCCCGGGGCCCGGGGCTTGACGACGCCGCCCGAGAAGGTGACGACGTCGCCGCCGTCGCCGATATAGACGGTGTTGTCGGTCAGGAACTCGTTCAGCTCATAGGCCAGGCGCAGCGGGTGGATCGGCGAGGCGTCGGAGCGCAGCTTCGGCAGCCGCGCCGCCTCCATCTTCGCCTCCTCGACCCGCAGCTCCTCGAGCCAGGGCTCGCGGCCCTTGGCGCCGTTGTCGACCCGGCCGGAGACGGCCTGGGTGACGGCGGCGAAGATCGCCCCGCAATCGCCGACCAGGCCGAGCGAGACGTCGCGGTTCTTGCCGACGGTGCGGTAGTCGAGGTCGATCTGCACCACCGTGGCATTGCGGCCCAGGCGCTTGCCGTAGCCCATGCGGAAGTCGAAGGGCGTGCCGACGATCAGGATCACATCGGCGTTGTCGAAGGCGTAGCGCCGGGTCTGCTGGAAGTGGTGCGGGTCGCCCGGCGGCAGCGTGCCGCGGCCGGCGCCGTTCATGAAGGCCGGGATGTTCAGGGCGCGGACGAAGGCGATGGCGTCGTCGGCGGCGCGGCAGGTCCAAACCTGCTGGCCCAGCAGCACGCAGGGCTTCTTGGCATGGACCAGGATGTCGGCCAGCTTCTCGACATCGCGCGGGTCGCCGATGCTCTTGGTCGACCAGCGGTAGTGGCCGGCCTGCGGCAGCCGAGCCTTCTTCAGCGGCACATGGCCGTCCAGGATGTCGCGGCCGATCTCGAGATAGACCGGGCCGGGGGCGCCGGCGAAGGCTTCGCGGAAGGCCATCGAGCACATGTCGGCGACACGCTCGGTGGTCACCACATTGGCCGCGAACTTGGTGATCGACTTCATCATGTCGACATGCGGCAGGTCCTGCAGCGACCCCATCTTGTGCTGGTCCAGCGCGCCCTGGCCGCCGATCAGCAGGAACGGGCTCTCGGCGCGGAAGGCGTTGGCGACGCCGGTGATGGCGTCGGTCGTGCCCGGGCCGGCGGTGACCACGGCGCAGCCGGGCTTGCCGGTGACGCGGGCATAGCCGTCGGCGGCATGGGCCGCGACCTGCTCGTGCCGGACGTCGATGATGCGGATGCCCTCGTCCAGGCAGCCGTCATAGATGTCGATGATATGGCCGCCGCAGAGGGTGAAGATGGTGTCGATGCCCTCGGCCTTGAGCGCCTTGGCCACGAGGTGACCGCCGGAGATGACCTCCTCCGTCGCGGCCGCTTCCTTCACTGTCGTATCGGGCATGATGCTTCCTCCTCACCTCTTGCTCGGGATGCACGGCACCGCGTGGCGCCGAGCGGTCATTCGAAGCCGGTCCCGTGCCGCTCGACCGACCGCGACAGGTCGAGGGCATGGTTGCGGACCAGCGTCTCGGCGAGATCCCCGTCGCGCCGCGCCAGGGCCTCGACGATGGCGGCGTGGTCGGCCACCGATCGTTCGGCCCGCTCCGGCCGGCCGATCAGGGACCAGCGGATGGCGCGGATGTGCAGGAACAGGGTCTCGGTCATCTCGGTGATCAGGGCGCAGCCGCCGAGGCGGATCAGCGCCTGATGGAAATCGATGTTGGCGGCGGCGAACCGGTCCGAGGATTCCGCCTCCGCCGCCTGGCCGGCGATCATGGCCTGGAGGTCTTCGATCTGAGCCGGGGTGGCCTGCGCCGCCGCCAGGCGGGCGGCCATGCCCTCCAGCGCGGCCCAGACCACGATCAGCTCGCGGATCTCGGCCCTGGTCTTGCGCACCACGAAGACGCCGCGCCGCGGCATCGACCGGACGAGGCCCTCTTGCTCCAGCAGCGCGATGGCCTCGCGCACCGGGGTCCGGCTGATGCCCAGCGCCTCGCACAGCTGCCGCTCGTCGATCCGGATCGGGCGGCTGTGGCCGTAGATGTTCATGCGCACGATCGCATCGCGCAGGGCCTGGTACGCCTTGGCCTTGTAGCTGGCCTTGGCGGCCAGCGGCGCGACATCGAGCGTCACCCCATCCACCAGCATCGGCGTCCCTGCCCCAGATCGTGCGACCGGCTGTTGAAGCTCTTTGGTCGACTGAATGCAGAATTTTGTATACCAGAAGAATCGGTCCGGCAAGCCGGGAAAGTGGATGTCTTCGTCTTTTTTTACTTGGCTCGGCGACAGTTTATGCTGCAGCGCAAAAAAGATGGCCGCGCCACGACGTGGCACGGCCCAGTCGGGAGGAAACGGTTAAGCCCCGGACGTCTCTCGATCCGTCATCCCGTGCGCGCTGCGGCACGCAGTGCTGCTGCGCAGACACGGGATCTCGCGCAGTCCCGGAAGAGATCCCGGTTCTGCAGCGCACCACTTCGTGCTGCGCTGCGCCCGGGATGACGATGAGGGGCAACGGCGATCATCATGGCCTCTACGCCGCGAGGCTCTTGGCGACGTCCTCGCACATCTTCTTGGCGTCGCCGAAGAGCATGAGGGTGTTGTCGCGGAAAAACAGCTCGTTCTCGACGCCGGCATAGCCCGACGCCATCGAGCGCTTCACGAACAGCACCGTCTTGGCATTCTCCACATCCAGGATCGGCATGCCGTAGATCGGGCTCGCCGGGTCCGACTTCGCCGCCGGGTTGGTCACGTCGTTCGCCCCGATCACGAAGGCCACGTCCGCCTGGGCGAAGTCGCGGTTGATCTCCTCCAGCTCGAACACCTCGTCATAGGGCACATTGGCTTCGGCCAGCAGCACGTTCATGTGCCCCGGCATGCGGCCCGCCACCGGGTGGATGGCGTAGCGCACATCCACGCCTTCCTTCTTCAGCAGGTCCGACATCTCCCGCAGCGCGTGCTGCGCCTGCGCCACCGCCATGCCGTAGCCCGGCACGATGATCACCGAGCGGGCATTCTTCATCACGAAGGCCGCGTCCTCCGCCGATCCCTGCTTCACCGCACGGTCGCCCGCAGGGCCGCCGGCCGCCGCGGCGCCGGAATCGCCGCCGAAGCCGCCCAGGATCACGTTGATGATCGACCGGTTCATCCCCTTGCACATGATGTAGCTGAGGATGGCGCCCGACGACCCGACC
>NZ_JBFRCU010000163.1:0-7413 GCF_052113205.1 Inquilinus sp. YAF38
GCATAGCCCCGATCTGGCTAAGCCGAGGCCCGCGACGGTGGCTCGGGCCGCCGGAGCCGTTGCTTCGCGGCATAGAGCCGCGCGTCGGCCACGGCGGCCAGCCCGTGCTCGTCCTCGGCATCCCGGGGCAGGAACGCCCAGCCGATGCTGGCGCCGACCGAAACGGTGCCTGCGCCCACGACGATCGGGGCGGACAGGGCCTCCTCGATCCGATCGGCGAGGGCCTCGACCTCCCCGGCACCCAGCCCGTCGCCGATCACGGCGAATTCGTCGCCGCCGGTCCGCACCGGCGTCATGCCGTCGGGCAGGGTCTCGGCCAAGCGCTGCGCCAGTGCGCGCAGCACGGTGTCGCCGGCCAGGTGCCCGTGCCCGTCATTGACTGCCTTGAAGCCATCGAGGTCGATCACCAACAGCACGGCCCCTGCCGACCGGCGGCGATAATCCGCGATCCGGCCGCGCAGCGCGGCGTCGAGTGCGTGCCGGTTCGCCAGTCCGGTCAGCGCGTCGTGATTGGCCATGTACTCGATCTTCTGCTCCAGCGCCTTGCGGGCCGAGACATCCATGTAGGAGCCGACGATGCGGAGCGGCCGCCCGGCCTCGTCGCGCTCCACAGTCCGCCCCCGCGCCAGCAGCCAGATCCAGCCGCCCGGGGCGGGCCAGCGATACTCGGCGACGCAGGTCGGGGTCCGGCCGGCGATATGGTCCTCCAGCGCCGCCAGGACCCGGTCCCGGTCCGCCGGATGGATCCTGGGCAGCCAGTCATCGAGCGGCCGGCGCGGCTTGACGTCGGTCCGCGCTGCCAGCAGCCCGGCATCGTAGGCCGAGAGCTGACGGGACGGCACCTCCAGGTCCCAGACACCGTCATTGGTGCCCTCGAAGGCCAGGGCCAGCCGGTTCTCGCTCTCGGCCAGGCGCAGCTCGATCCGGCGGCGCGTCGCCATGATGCTGGCGACCAGGACGGCAGCCAGGGAGATCAGGGCGACGGAGAGCCGGGTCGACAGCAGGATTCGCAACGGGTCCTCGGCCAGCGTCTGCGACGGCAGCCGGTCGAGGCCGAGGCCCAGGGCCGCGAAGATCCACAGCCCGACCAGCGCCGCCATGACCGTGGTCGCGAAGATGCCGCATCGCATCGCCGACCAGATCAGGGGCAGCAGCAGATAGCCGGTGGTGCCGATGCCGCCGGTGGCCACGCCCAGCGCCGCCATCAGGACCAGCAGGGCAAGGGGTCCGGCCAGCTCCGGCAGATCCAGCCGGATGGCGCGGGAGAGCCAGCCGGCCGGCCATGGCCGCGACGGCAGGGTCAGCGCCACCGGAAGCACCGCCGCCAGGGCAGCGATCTCCGACATCCACCAGGTCCCGGTGTTCAGCAGGATCGCCGAGTCGCCGAGCAGGGCGAAGCCGAGCGCCGAGACGATACCGCCGGCCAGGGCCGCCACGATGCAGGCGATGCCGACGCGCAGCACCGCGGTCGGATGGGCGAGGTCCCGGTTCTCGCGCCGCAGCTGCGCCAGCACGACCAGCCCCGCCGCGATCTCGGCGAGATTGGACAGCAGCAGCACGGCCGCGAGATCGATGCCGCGCCCGTAGCACAGGTCGGCCGCGACGAAGGCCAGGGCCACCGCGACCCAGCAGAGCGGGTTGCGGTGGGTGGAGCGGCGCAGGAACCAGCCGATCAAGGCACCGTTCGCCGGCCAGAACAGGGCAAGCGGCTCCAGCCCCTTCGTGGCGATGCCAAGCACCGCCAGGACGAAGGTCAGGACCGCCGCCTCCACCACCTCGCGAATCTGCATGCGCACCGGCAAGGGCCACACCCGGGGTCACGGTTTATGGTCCTATTTTTACCCTTCTCTCCAGCCGCGACAAGCGAACAGCCGTCGGTGCTGCCCTGGGCTGGCGTCATGCGGGCAGGACATGACGGACCGGGCGTCCGCCCGGCTGGCCGCCCCGGTCCGGCCCGGGCTATTGAAGGCCGCACCTGAGGCCACCAAAACCGTGTCATGCAATCAGCCAGCCCGGGCGGCCATGTCCGCTCCTGGTACGCCGCCACCGCCAACCGCGATCTCCGTTTCCCCTCGCTGAACGGGGATCAGCGCTGCCATGTGCTGGTCGTCGGTGGCGGCTATACCGGCCTCAGCACCGCGATCGAGCTGAGGGAACGCGGCCTCGACGTGGTGCTGGTCGAAGCCCAGCGAGTCGGCTGGGGTGCCTCCGGCCGCAACGGCGGCCAGGCGGTGACCGGCTTCAACAAGGACATCGGCACCATCGCCGGCTGGGTCGGCCGCGACGACGCCCGGAAGCTGTGGGACATGTCGGAGGAGGCGAAGTCCCTGCTGCGGCAGCGCATCGACCGCTACGGCATCGATTGCGACCTGCGCTGGGGCTATGTTCTGGGCGCGCTGAAGCGCCGGCACATGGAGGAGCTGGAGGCCCATGTCGCCGAATGGGACGGCCTTGGCTACAACCAGGGGCGGATGCTATCTCGGGCCGAGATCCGGGCGTTGGTCGACGCGCCGGGCTATGTCGGCGGCCTGCTGGACAGCGGCAGCGGCCAGCTGCACCCGCTGAACTACGCGCTCGGCCTGGCCGAGGCCGCCCGCTCGCTCGGCGTGCGGATCTTCGAGGACACGCCGGTCACCCGGCTGGACCAGGCCAGCCCGGCGGTGGCGACAACGCCGAAGGGCCGGATCACCGCCGATTTCGTGGCGCTGTGCGGCAACGCCTACCTGCCGTCGCTGTCGGCCGATGTCGACCGCACCATCCGCTCGCGGGTCATGCCGGTCGGCACCTACATCATCGCCACCGAGCCGCTGGGCGAGACGCTGGCGCAGCAGACCGTGCCGTCGGGCTTCGCCGTGGCCGACATCAACTTCGTGCTCAACTACTATCGGCTGAGCCATGACGGCCGGATGCTGTTCGGCGGCGGCGTCAGCTATTCCGGTTACGAGCCGCGGCGCCTGGCCGAGAGCATGCGGCGGACCATGGCGCGCACCCTGCCCCGCCTGGCCGGCAAGAAGGTCGAGTTCTGCTGGGGCGGCCATGTCGGCATCACCATGAACCGCACGCCGCATTTCGGCCGGGTGGCGCCGCACATCTTCTTCGCCCAGGGCTTCTCCGGCCATGGCGTGCTGCTGACCGGCATGGCCGGGCGGGTGATGGCCGAGGCGATCCGCGGCCAGGCCGACCGCTTCGACGTCTTCGCCCGGATTCCGCACCAGCCGTTCCCGGGCGGGCGAGTGCTGCGCATGCCGGCGCTGGTGCTGGCGATGGCCTGGTACCGGCTGCGCGACCTGCTTTAGTAGGCGGCGGCCCACTGCCGCAGCAACTCGCGCTCGGTTGCCCGGGCCCGGCCGAGCCAGCGCCGGGCCGGCTGCGACACGGCGAGGACCAGGGGGTCGGTCGCCGCGTCGGCCGCGGCACGCTGCGGCTCGTCGACGATGAAGATGGCGAAGCCGAGTTGCCGGCCGCTGTTGGCCGACAGATAGCCGGCCAGGCCGCGGACATAGCCCATGGTCCCGGTCTTCGCCCGCAGCCGGCCGGCCGCCAGCGGCGGCGGCTCGCCGGCATCGGCCTCGGCCCCGCCGTCCGGCCGCTCCGGCATCAGCGCCGGCAGGCCGATGCGGTTGCCCTCGATCAGCACCGCGGCCATCTGCACCGGCGAGATCCGGGCGGCGGTGCTGAGCCCCGACGCCCCGGGGATCGACAGCCCGCTCCAATCCACTTGCGGCAGCTTCTGCGCCCACCATGCGGCCAGCGTCCGGCCCGCTTCCCCCTGGGTGATGCTGCTGCGGCCCAGCGCCTGTCGCGCCGCCATCATGCCGATCATCTCGGCTGAAAGGTTGTTGCTGTATTTCAGGACGCGGGTGACGATCACCGGCAGCGTCTCGCTGTCGTGCCGGGCGATGATCGTCCCTTCGGCCGTGCGCGGCCCGATCGCCGGGGCCGGCAGGGCAATCCCGGCGTCGCGCGCGAAGCTGCGGAAGATCTGGGCCGCAGTCGCCGACGGGTAACGGATCGGCAGCAGGTCGGAGCCCTTGTCCGGCAGCCGCGACGACAGAATCCAGCCCTCATGGCCTTCGATCGGGCGATAGGGCGTGGCCGCGCCCTCGCTGACATCGACCCAGGGCAGCGTGACGTTGCGCCCCTCCGCCACCGCATCGGCGCGGGCGTCGAAGCGCCCAGCCCGTGTCTGCCAGCTCACCCGAAGGGCGTTGAAGTTGACGGCGAGGCCGGTGAGGCCGGGGTTGTAGGAGGCGGCCAGGGGCTGCAGCGGGTCGAGGAACGGCAGAGCCTGCAGCGCCGTGTCGTCGACGATGAAGTGGCCGGTCACCTTGGTGATGCCGGCCTGGCGGACCTGGCCGACCAGGTCGGCCAGGTCGTTGATGTCGAGGGTGGGATCGCCGCCGCCGATCAGGGCCAGGTCGCCGTTTAGCACGCCCCCTGCGACGGAGCCGCCGGCGGTGACGATGGTGGTGAAGCGATGGTCGGCGCCGAGAATCTCGATCGCCGCCAGCATGCTCGCGACCTTCATGGTCGAGGCCGGGATCATCGGTCGCGTTGCCTGGGCGCTGTCGATCAGTTGGCCGCTCTGGGCATCGAACAGGATATAGGCGACGTCCCCGGCGGGCAGGCCGCTGCGGGTAGCCGCCGCCCCGGCCTGGGCCCGGGCCGCATGGGCCGGCAGGGCGGCCGTCAGCACCAGCAGCAGGAACAGGCGGAACAATTTCATCATGGGCACGGGCCGGCATCCTCCGCATCGGGTCGCGCCCTCCTATAGCTCCAGGCGCGGCGAGTCGGAAGCTATGGCGAGGCCGAAACGGGCACGGCCCCCGCGAGGGGGCCGTGTCGATCGTTCTCGGGCGGGGTGGCCGCCGGCCGGGCCGGGTCGCTAGTAGGCGCCGGCGCCGGGCAAGAAGACCCTCGGGGTCTTGAACAGGATCACGATGTCCCGCCACAGGGTCCAGGTCCGCACATAGTCGACATTGAGGCGGATCTTGGTCTCGTAGCTGGTGTCGTTGCGGCCGGAGATCTGCCACACGCCCGTCATGCCGGGCCGGGTGCTGTGGTAGTAGCGGATCGCCGCGCCCCAGCGCTCCTGCTCCTCTTCGAACATCGGCCGGGGGCCGACCAGGCTCATATCGCCCTTCAGCACGTTCAGCAGCTGCGGCAGCTCGTCGAGGCTTGTCTTGCGCAGGAAGCGGCCGATCGCGGTCACCCGCGGGTCCTTCTTCAGCTTGAAGCCGGATTCCCACTCACGCCGCATCTCAGGGTTCTTCTGAAGAAGATCCGCCAATAGCTTATTTGCATTGGGAACCATCGTCCTGAACTTGTGGCAGTAGAAGATCTTGCCGTGACGACCGACGCGGCGGTCGCTGTAGAAGATCCCCCGGCCGGAACGCCGGATCATTGCCGCGCAGACCAGGAACAACGGCGAAAACAGGATCAGAAAGACGATCGACAATAAAATATCCATCAACCGCTTCGCCGCCATGCCCGCCCGCGCCGACTGGATCGGCGTCTCCGCGGAAATGTCTACGGCGGCAGTATCGACGAGGCTGTCGGACTGCATATCCCTGTACCCCCAGAAAACTGAAACAAAGGAGCAGAACATGTCCCGCCGCCGCAACCGGCAGAACACCCCACATTGAAATTGCGTCTGACTCCCCGCCCCCTAGTCACTAGGGTCGCGCACATCATAACTGCCTGAAACATGGCAATTTTTAGTGTGGCCTGGCGACCATTGAATGCGCCTTCTATGTATATCGAATGCCGCCAGTGGAGACAATCCATTTATTGCCGTGTGTTGCCGACACGAGCGCGGATAGATCAATGACAGAGACGGGAAGTCTAAACCAGAACGCAAGCTATATCACATAACGCATTCTTCCTAATCATCTTTCCCGCGAAGCAACCGAGCCACCAGCTCGCTTTCCCCGACCTTGCCGACCAGCCGGCCGTCGTCGTCGAGCACCAGGATCGGTTGCCGCGTGGCCTCATGCGCGGCGATGAAACGGCGCATCGATGCGTGGATCGGCATGGTCGCGATCTGCCCCGGCGCCACACCGTTGATGATGCCGTCGGCGATCTCCAGCGGCCGGTCGTCCTGCAGCACCTCGATCGGCCGGCCGAGATCGTCGACCCGGCAGCGGCAGGTCATGGCCTTGTCGACCAGGATCGAATCGCCGTCGCGCGGCAGCAGGTCGAGCGGCGTCATCAGCGCCTCGGCCCGCAGCACGTTGAGCGGGTTAACATGGGCGACGAAGTTGGCGACGTAGTCGTCGGCCGGCTTGGTGACGATCTCCTCCGGCGTGCCGACCTGGACGATGCGGCCGGATTCCATGATCACGATCCGGTTGCCGATCTTCAGCGCCTCATCGAGGTCGTGGCTGACGAAGATGATGGTCTTCTTCAGCCGGCGCTGCAGCTCCAGCAGCTCGTCCTGCAGATGGGTGCGGATCAGCGGGTCGAGCGCCGAGAACGGCTCGTCCATCAGCAAGATGTCGGCGTCGGTGGCGAAGGCGCGGGCCAGGCCGACGCGCTGCTGCATGCCGCCGGAGAGCTCACGTGGGTACTTGCCGGCCCATTTGTCGAGATGGACCAGGGCCAGCTTCTCGTCGACCACCCGGTCGCGCTCGGCCTTCGGCATGCCGCGCAGCTCGAGCCCGAGGCCGACATTCTCGCGGATGGTGCGCCAGGGCATCAGCGCGAATTGCTGGAACACCATCGACACCCAGTCGGCCCGCAGCTTGCGCAGCGTGGTCTCGTCGCAGCTGGCGACGTCGACCTCCTGCCCGTCGCAGCGCACCACCATGCGGCCGCGGGTGACCTTGTTCAGGCCGTTGACGCAGCGCAGCAGCGACGACTTGCCGGAGCCGGACAGGCCCATCAGCACGCACAGCTCGCCCGGCGGGACCGAAAGCTCGGCGCCGGCGACCGCCAGGGTATCGCCGCTCTCGGCCTGGATCTCGGCCCGGGTACGGCCCTGGTCGAGCAGGGCCAGCGCCCGCTTGGGTGTCGGTCCGAAGATCACGTCGATGGCGTTGAAATGGACCGCGGGAAGGGTGTCGGACATCAGTGCGCCCCTCCGGCGGGCCGTTCGCTTTTCACCAGACGATCGAGGATCACGGCCAGGATGACGATGCAGAGGCCGGCTTCGAAGCCCATGGGGACATTCACCGAGTTGAGGGCGCGCACCACCGGCTTGCCCAGGCCGTCGGCCCCGACCAGCGCGGCGATGACGACCATCGACAGCGACAGCATGATGCACTGGGTCAGCCCGGCCATGATCGTCGGCAGGGCGTGCGGCAGCTCGACCTTGAACAGCAGCTGCCGCCTGGTGGCGCCGAAGGCCTCACCGGCCTCGAGCAGCGGGCTCGGCACGCCGTGGATGCCGARATAGGTCAGGCGGATCGGCGC
>NZ_JBFRCU010000164.1:0-7160 GCF_052113205.1 Inquilinus sp. YAF38
CCTCGGTGGTCTCAACTTCGAAATCGGGCGCGTCCTCACCAATCGCGAGCGGTCCGGCCATTTTTTACCTCCAGTTATCGTTAATCTTGTAATTTTACCGCGCTGCGGAGCCGATGTCATCAGGAGCCTTGTTGCGGACGATCTGTCACCTCGTTGACACGGGAAAGGCGCGCCCCGATGATGCGCGCGTCTTGCCGGGGTGCCCGAACGGGGGCTGAGAGGCGCGTCAGCGTCAACCCGACGAACCTGATCCGGGTCATGCCGGCGGAGGGAGCGCGAGACGACGCCTCAGGCATCGGCACGTCCCTCTTCTCCGCCCCGCTTCAACCCCCGCGGAGGAACCGTGATGCGCCTGTTTGCCGCCGTCCTGCTGACGGCCCTGACCTCCGCCCTCGCCGGGACGGCCGTGGCCGAGACCCCAGTGCTGAAGGTCTACACCTATGAATCCTTCACCGCCGACTGGGGGCCTGGCCCGCAGGTGAAGAAGGCCTTCGAGGCCGAATGCGGCTGCACGGTCGAGTTTACCTCGGTCGAGGACGGCGTCGCCCTGCTGTCGCGGCTGAAGCTGGAGGGCAAGTCGAGCCAGGCGGATGTGGTGCTGGGCCTCGACACCAACCTGACCGCCGAGGCGACGGCGACCGGGCTGTTCGCGCCGCATGGCCAGAAGCTCGACGGGCTGTCGCTGCCGGTGGCCTGGACCGATCCGGTCTTCGTGCCCTTCGACTGGAGCTACTTCGCCTTCGTCTACGACAAGACCAAGGTGCCGAACCCGCCCAAGAGCCTGCACGACCTGGTCGAGAACAGCGACCTGGAGCTGACCATCCAGGACCCGCGCACCAGCACGCCGGGCCTTGGCCTGCTGCTCTGGGTCAAGCAGGTGTACGGCGACAAGGCGCCGGAGGCCTGGGCCAAGCTGAAGCCGCGCATCCTCACCGTCACCCCGGGCTGGAGCGAGAGCTACGGCCTGTTCCGTAAGGGCGAGGTGCCGATGACCTTCAGCTACATCACCTCGCCGCCCTATCACGTGATCGCCGAGAACGACAATAACGTGGGCGCCGCGGTGTTCAGCGAGGGCAACTACCTGCAGGTCGAGGTCGCGGCCAAGCTGGCGTCGTCGCAGCATCCCGAGCTGGCCGACAAATTCCTCGCCTTCATGCTGACCCCGGCCTTCCAGGACCTGCTGCCGACCACCCAGTGGATGTACCCTGCGGTGACGCCGAAGGGCGGGCTGCCCGACGCCTACAAGGCCCTGCCGGCCCCGGCCAAGGCGCTGCTGTACCCGCCGGAGGAGGTCGCCGCCAATCGCGCTGCCTGGATCGCCGAATGGCTGCAGTCGACCAGCAGGTAGAACAGGACCAGGCCTTTGGGCCGAGCCACCCCCTCACCCTCCCGGCCCAAGCGGGCCGGGCCCCTCCCTCTCCCCGAGGAGAGTGGAAGCGCGGCGCCGTCTCACCTCTCCTCGAGGAGAGGTCGAAATCGCGCATCGATTTCGGGTGAGGGGGAAGCCGGCGCCGGACGTGTCCGCTGTTCCATTCCGATGCCCTACCTCCCCGGCCTCCTGGCGCTGCTTGCTATCCTGGCGCTGATCGGCACCGCGACAACGGGCCTCCTCCGCGCCGCGTCCGAGTTCGACCTGCTGTCGGTCTGGGCCGATCCGTATCTCTGGTCGGTGCTGCGCTTCACCGCGCTGCAGGCCGGGCTGTCGGCGCTGATCAGCGTCGCCATCGCCATCCCGGTCGCCCGCGCCCTGTCGCGCCGCCGCTTCCCCGGCCGGACGCTGCTGCTGCGGCTGTTCGGGCTGCCGATGATCGTGCCGGCCGTGGCCGGCGCCTTCGGCATCCTGACCGTGTTCGGCCGCTCCGGCCTGCTCGCCGACCTGTTCGCGGCGCTGGGGCTGCCGATCCGGCCGAACATCTACGGCCTGACCGGCATCCTGCTGGCGCATGTGTTCTTCAATATGCCCTTCGCCGTGCGCGTGCTGCTGGCGGCCTGGGGCACCATCCCGGCCGAGAGCTGGCGCCTGGCGTCGATGCTGGGGCTGCGCGGCGCAGACCTGTTCCGGCTGGTCGAATGGCCGATGCTGCGGCGCCAGTTGCCAGGCCTGATCGCCCTGGTCTTCCTGCTGTGCTTCACCAGCTTCGCCGTGGTGCTGACGCTCGGCGGCGGCCCGGCCTCAGCCACCATCGAGATCGCGATCTTCCAAGCGCTGCGCTTCGACTTCGACCCCGGCCGCGCCGTCGCCCTGTCGCTGCTGCAGGTCGCCCTCTGCGCCCTCTTGGTGCTGACGGCGATGCGGCTGACCGGCCGGGTCGCTGATGAGGGTGGCGTCGGCCGCCCGGTGCTGCGCGACGACGGACGCGGCACGACGGCCCGCACGATCGACACCGTGGTCCTGGTCCTCGCCGCCGGCTTCGTGCTGATGCCATTGGTCGCGATCCTGGTCGAGGGGCTGGCCGGTCTCGGCAAGCCGATCCTGTTCAGCCCCGCTCTGTGGCATGCCGCCGGACGCAGCCTGGCCGTCGCCCTCGGCGCCGCCACCCTCGCTTTGGTGCTGGGCTGGGCGCTGGCGCACAGCATCGCCGTGCTGCGCATCGGCCGGCGCCGCCGCCGGCTGGCCCGGCTGTTCGAGCTCAGYGGCACGGTGGTGCTGGTGGTGCCGCCGCTGGCGCTCGGCGCCGGGCTGTTCGTCATGCTGCTCGGCACCGCCGACCTGCGGCTCTGGGCGCTGCCGATCGTCGCCATGGTCAACGCCCTGATGGCCCTGCCCTTCGTGCTGCGCCTGCTGGTCGGCGCCGCCGAGTTGGCGCAGCACCGCCACGGACGGCTGGCCGACAGCCTCGGCCTGTCCGGCTGGGCGCGCCTCAGGCTGGTGGAATGGCCGCTGCTGCGCCGGCCGGCCGGCTTCGCCCTGGCGATCGCGGCGGGCCTGGCCTTCGGCGACCTCGGCGCCGCCGCCCTGTTCGGCGGGGACGGCAACCAGACCCTGCCGGTGCTGGTGGCGCAGCTGCTCGGAGCCTACCGGCTGCGGGAGGCGTCGACCGTCGTGCTGCTGCTGGTGCTAATGGGCTTGGCCCTGTTCGGCCTGATCGAGAGGATCTTCGGTGGCCACACGCGCGATTGAAATCGAAGGCCTGACCTATCGCTACGAGGCGATGGCGATGCGCTTCGACCTGGCGGTCGAGGCCGGCGCCTTCGTCGTGCTGTTCGGGCCCAGCGGCGCCGGCAAGAGCACGCTGCTGAACCTGATCGCCGGCTTCGAGGCGCCGCTGTCCGGCACCTTGCGCCTGCTCGGCCGCGACGTGCTGGGCCTGTCGCCGGCGGCTCGGCCGGTCACCACCCTGTTCCAGGACCACAACCTGTTCCCGCACCTGACGGCGGCGAAGAACGTGGCGCTGGGGCTGCATCCCGGGCGGCTGAGCCCGGCCGAGACGGCGCAGGTGGCGGAGGCGCTGGCCCATGTCGACCTGGAGGGGTTGGAGGCGCGCCGGCCGGCGGAGCTGTCCGGCGGCGAGCGCCAGCGCGTCGCCTTGGCCCGCAGCTTGGTGCGCGACCGCCCGATCCTGCTGCTGGACGAGCCCTTCGCCGCGCTGGGCCCGGCGCAGCGGCGCGAGATGGTGCAACTGGTCGACCGGCTGCGGCGGGAGCGCGGCCTGACCGTGCTGATGGTCAGCCACCAGCTCGACGCCCTGCCCGGCATCGACGTGCAGGCCGCCTTCATCGAGGACGGCCGCATCGCCGCCACCGGCCCGGCGACCGAGCTGCTGACCCGCCCGCCGCTGCCGGAGATCGCCGATTATCTCGGCTATGTCGGGCCGGCGAGCTAGCCGACGCGGCGGCAGACCAGCGTGACGTGATCCCACCACGGATTGATGCGGACGCTGCGGTCTTGAATGGCGAATCCCGCATCCGCAAGCTCAGTTTCGAGCGCTGCCAACGGCTTCAAGGTCCGGTAAGGCCGACTGTCCTGCATCAGGCAGTGCATCTGCGGATCGAAGCGAGCCTTGGCATCATCGGATCGGGGCTCACCGCACATGCTGCTGACCACGAAGACGCCATCGAGCTGCAAGATACGGCGCACCTCCGCAAGGCACTGCCCTCGGTCGCCACCGATCAGGCAATGCAGGCAGCTGCCGTCGAACACGATGTCGAAGATGCCGTCGGCGAAGACCGGCATGTGGCATACGGTGCCCTGATGAAAGGATCCGCGGAGCCCTGCCGCCGCGAACCGCTCCCGCGCCCAGGCCACGGCAGTCCCGGCGATATCGATGCCGTGGACCTCATACCCCTTCCCGGCCATCAGATACGATGACAGGCCGTTGCCGCAGCCGAGCTCGAGCATCCGGGCCGGCGGCGCTGGCAGGATGCCCTCACGCTGCAGCCGATCGAGCGTCTCCCTGACCCCGGCCGCTCCGCGTTCGTACTGCTCGCCGGCCCATCCCCGCGCTCCGGTCTCTCGCAGGCGCCGGTACTGGGCCTCGTAGTCGTAGGCCCGTGGCTCGATCTCCGGTGGGCGGTCGTCAGGGACACGCATGTTCCGATGCGCCGCTTCCAGCCGCACGATCTCGGCGACGAAGGGTCCCTTGCCGCCGGTGTAGTGGTCCCAGTCGTCCTCGGTCTCGGCCGCCAGCCGGCGCCTCAGCGCGGCATAGGCGGCGGCCGCTTCGGGGTGCTGCCGGAGATGGTCACGAAACAGCATCCGGCGCAGATGCGTCGCCGTGCCTGGCACGCAGAGATAGAGCCGCTGCCCGCGCGAGCTGCGGCCAGTGGTGAAGGTCCACATGCCGTCGCGGTACTTGTCGCCGTGATAGGCGTAGTCGCCGGTCGCCTGCATCCGCTCGATCGCCTCGGGGATCGCCGCGGCAGAGCGCAGCACGATGTCGACGTCGATCTTCGGCTTGGCGCAGAGGCCCGGCACCGCCGTGCTGCCGATGTGGTGGATCTCGAGGACGAGACCGCCCAGCAGCTGTTCCAGCCCGGCCCGGATCTCCCCGAACAGCGCCGGCCAGGCCGGGTCGTAGTCGACCACTTCGATGGCTCGGCGTTTCATCGGCTTCTCGCTCAAGGTCCCGCGTAGAAGATTAGCGACACCAGCGCGAACAGCGGCAGCAGGATGCCGCAGGACCAGAGCATGTAGCCGAAGAAGCTGGGCATCGGCACGCCGCGCTCCTGCGCGATCGAGCGCACCATGAAGTTCGGCGCGTTGCCGATATAGGTGTTGGCGCCCATGAACACGGCGCCGGCGGAGATGGCGCCGAGTGTCGTCGCCCAGGCGCCCATCAGGTGCTGCGCGTCGGCGCCGGCCATGTTGAAGAAGACGAGATAGGTCGGCGCGTTGTCGAGGAAGCTGGACAGCGCCCCGGTCAGCCAGAAATAGGCCAGGTTGTTCGGCTCGCCGGTGCCGCCGACGAGGTCGACCAGATCGGCCAGCGCCCCGTCGCGGCCGGCCCGCAGAATGGCGATGGCCGGCACGATGGTGACGAAGATCGCCGCGAACAGCTTGCCGACCTCGATGATCGGGAACCAGTTGAAGTCGTTCAGCCGCCGGCTTTCCTGCGACGTCAGCACCCAGGACAGGCCGATGATCGCCAGCAGCAGCAGGTCACGAGCCAGATTCTCCGGCGCCACCGGCACGTGATAGACGGTCAGCTCCACGCCCGGCTTCCAGACGCCGCTCAGCAGCACGGCGCCGATGACGCCGACCAGCAGCAGCAGGTTGACGCCGCCCTCCAGCCCGAACGGCACGCGCGGCTCCGCCGGCACCTCGCGCAGCCCGTGCTCGCGCCGGAACAGCACCGTGTCGAGGATGGCGTACAGCACCAGCAGGATCACCGAGCAAAGCAGCGTCGGCAGCAGCAGATGCTGCGTCGGCCAGAAGAACGACACGCCCTGCAGGAAGCCGAGGAACAGCGGCGGGTCGCCCAGCGGCGTCAGCGCGCCGCCGATGTTGCCGACCAGAAAGATGAAGAACACCACCGTGTGGACGCGAAAGCGCCGGTTCTCGTTGGCACGCAGCAGCGGCCGGATCAGCAGCATGCAGGCGCCGGTGGTGCCCATCCAGCTGGCGATCGCGGTGCCGACGAACAGGATGCCGAGATTGACCGCCGGCGTGCCGACCAGCGTGCCCTTCAGCCGCACCCCGCCGGCGACGACGAACAGCGCCGCCAGCAGGATGATGAAGGGCAGGTACTCGGTCAGCGCCACCGTCAGCACCTCGTACAGGGCGAGGTCGGCGCCATGGATCGCGGCAAAGGGCACCAGGAAGGCCAGGCCCCAGAAGGCGGCGACCTTGCCGAAGTGCCGGTGCCAGAAATGCGGCCGGACCAGCGGGAACAGCGCGATCGACAGGAGGATGCCGATGAAGGGGATGATCCAGGCCAGGCCGAGCTGCGACCCGTCAAGATGAGGTGCGCCCTCAGAGGCGGCCCAGGCCGGTGCGGTCGACATGAAGGCAGTTACTCCCGCAGCAAATCCCAAGCAGCGGCAGGCCTGTCGCGACACCGGCATGAACATCCCTTCTGGCTTCATGATTTTGAGCGGCCGGAGTATGGCGACGAAGGCCGGAGCAGCCAACCTTTTCCGGGCCGTGCGAGCACGCTTTGCCTGACACACCAAGGTAGGGTTGTCGCGGCCGGTGGGCCGCACTAGCTTCGAGAGACGGAGCCGACCGGCTCGAGACGAAGGGACCGTACGATGGAAATGACGGGCGAGCATCGGATCGCGGCGCCGCGGTCGGTGGTCTGGGAGGGGCTGAACGATCCCGAGGTGCTGCGCCGGTCGATTCCTGGCTGCGACACCCTGCAGAAGACCTCGCCGACCGAGATGACGGCGACCGTCACCGCCAAGGTCGGGCCGGTCAAGGCCAGCTTTGGCGGCCAGGTCACCCTGTCCAACCTGAACCCGCCCGAGAGCTACACCATCTCCGGCGAGGGCAAGGGCGGCGCCGCCGGATTCGCCAAGGGCGGCGCCGACGTCAAGCTGGTCGAGGACGGCGACGGCACGCTGCTGCACTACGCGGTGAAGGCCAATATCGGCGGCAAGCTGGCGCAGCTCGGCGCCCGGCTGATCGACGGCACCGCCAGGAAGATGGCCGACGACTTCTTCACCCGCTTCGCCGCCGAGATGGAGCAGCGCGCCGCCGCTGCMCCCGCACCGGCTCCGAC
>NZ_JBFRCU010000165.1:0-6971 GCF_052113205.1 Inquilinus sp. YAF38
CGACCGATGCCGATGTGCTCAACAACAGCTGGGGCTTCGGCAACGCCTTCTTCGACGACCAGAACTCCGCCTTCCTCGACAATTTCGGCAGCGCCGCGTTCGCCGCCGCCCGTGCCGCCACCATCAACGCCGCCACCAACGGGCGGGAYGGGCTGGGCACGATCATCGTCCAGTCAGCCGGCAACGCCTATGGATATGGCGACGACACCAACCTGCACAGCTTCGCCAACAATCGCTGGACCATCACCGTCGGCGCCACCAACCAGGACGGCACCCTGTCCGACTACTCGACCCAGGGCGCCTCGATCCTGGTCGGGGCGCCGGGCAGCCCGAGCGCGGGCACCATCGTCACCACCGACCGGGTCGGCGCCGCCGGCTATGAGGCCGGCAACTACACCACCAGCTTCAACGGCACCTCGGCCGCGGCGCCGATGATCTCCGGCGTCGTCGCCCTAATGCTCGACGCCAACCCGAATCTCGGCTGGCGCGACGTGCAGGAGATCCTGGCCTACAGCGCCCGCAGCGCCGCGACCACGTCCGGCGATCAGACCAACGGTGCCGGCAACTGGAATGGCGGCGGCCTGACGGTCAATCACGACATCGGCTTCGGCCTGGTCGACGCCCATGCCGCGGTGCGCCTGGCCGAAAGCTGGGGCGGCACCGCGCACACCAGCGCCAACGAGATCAGCGTCTCCGCCTCAGCCTCGCCCGGCCTCGCGATTCCGGATGGCAACCAAGGCGGTACGACCACTCGCCTGACGATCGGCACCGGCATCGAGATCGACCGCGTCGAGGTCGGGCTGAACCTCACCCATAGCTGGATCGGGGATCTGCAGATCGTCCTGACCTCGCCGGACGGCACCCAGAGCACCCTCGTGAACCGGCCGGGTGTGGGCGCGCTCGATGAGACCGGGTCGAGCCAGGACAACATCGTCTTCACCTTCGGCACCGTGCACGACTGGGGCGAGTCCGGCCAGGGCGTGTGGACGCTGACCGTCCGCGACCTCGTCAGCGGCGACAGCGGCGTGCTGAACTCCTGGAACCTGCGTCTCTACGGCGATGCCGCCAGCGCGGACGACACCTATGTCTACACCAACGAGTTCGCCACGATCGGCGCCGATGCGGCGCGCCGGACGCTGGGCGACGCCGGCGGGGTGGACACGATCAACGGCGCGGCCCTGACCGGCGCCGCGGTGGTCGATCTCGCCGCCGGCACCGCCACCATCGCCGGCCGGGCCGTGACCTTCGCCGCCGGCACGGTGATCGAGAATGCGATCACCGGCGACGGCGGCGACCAGCTCACCGGCGGCACCGGCGGCAATCATCTGAGCAGCGGCCGCGGCGACGACGTACTCCGCGGCGGCGCCGGGGCCGATATCCTGGACGGCGGCGCCGGCATCGACCTTGCCAGCTACTACGGCAGCTGGGTCAGGGTGGTGGTCAACTTGACCATGGGCACGACCAGCGGCGGCGATGCCCAGGGCGACGCCCTGACCAGAATCGAGAACCTGTCCGGCAGCCAGGTCGGCGACGCCCTGTTCGGCAGCGCCGGCGCCAACACCCTGTCGGGCTGGTGGGGCGACGATGTGCTGGTCGGGGCCGGCGGCCAGGATACGCTGACCGGCGGCGCCGGGGCGGATCGCTTCGCCTATGGCAGCGCATGGGAGAGCCAGGTCGGCGCCGGGTCGGACCGGATCACCGATTTCAGCCACGCCCAGGGCGACAAGGTCGATCTGGCGGTGATCGACGCCAACACCGGCTTGGCCGGCAACCAAGCCTTCACCTTCATCGGCGGCGGCCTCTACACCCACCATGCCGGCGAGCTGCGCTTCGCCGTCGCCGCCAGCGTGACCACCATCGCCGGCGACATCAACGGCGACGGCGTCTCCGACTTCCATATCCGGCTGAGCGGAATGGTCGGGCTGGTCGTCGGCGATTTCGTGCTGTGACAGCGCGATGACGGTTTCCACCCTTCCATCCGCGCCGCCGAGCCCCTATCTTAGGGACGTCGGGCAACCGACTATGACGATAAACGCCTTTTGGAATAGACGCTGCGGACCCGGGGGCGGTACCCGGCGCCTCCACCAAATCTCCGGTGTTGGACGGAGCATGGGGGCGAAATAGGATCGACGCGTGTAGTAAAGGAAAGGTTTTCGTCCGGCATGGTTCCGCCGTTATCGGGCCATTGCAATAGTTGCCAACGACAACTTTGCTGAGGTTCGCGCGGCTGCGTAAGCAGCTAAGCGTCCTCGATCAATCCCTCGGCGGCTAGCCCCGTCGAGGTGGGGCTTGGGGCACCCAGCAACAGAACGCCCCACTTCTCTCTTCCAGATCTCGGCCCGGAATGTCGGACATGGGCGGCCATCTGCCGCGCGTCTCCCTTTTCATCCCGCCGGCCCCGGTCTAGTGTGATCGGATGGACGACGAACTCCGATATGACCGCATGGTCGAATCCGCCCTGCGGGGCGTGGTCAGGGAAGCTTTGGCCAGTGCGGCCGAGAAGGGGCTGCCGGGTGATCATCATTTCTACCTGACCTTCGTGACCAATCATCGAGGGGTCGCGATCCCGGAATACCTGCGGCAGAAATACCCGCAGGAGATGACCATCGTGCTGCAGCACCAGTTCTTCGGGCTCGAGGTCTGCGAGGACCGGTTCTCGGTCTCGCTCAGCTTCTCCAGCAAGACCGAGCGCCTGGTGATCCCGCTGGCCGCGATCTCCACCTTCGCCGACCCGTCGGTCAACTTCGCCCTGCAGTTCCAGTCCGCCAAGGAGGCTGCCGAAGCCGAGGCCGCGGAGGACGGCACCGCCGACGAGGACTCGGCCGAGTCGGTGCAGGACGATACCGGCAACGTGGTCCAGGGACCGACCGGCAAGGGCCCGTCCGAAGCCACGCCGGCCGACGGTGCCAAGATCGTGACGCTGGACGCGTTCCGGAAGAAATAAGCTACTTGCTGCACCGTAGGTTGGGTTCGCGTTGCGAACCCAACATCTTGCCGCCATCACCCTGTTGGGTTCGCTGACGCGAACCCAACCTACGAGGTCGCCGCTCCCCGCCCCTCGCGCAGCCGGGCGGCCAGCCGGAACGGCGCCTCGGCCAGGTCGCCGAGCCGCTTCAGCCCGGAGATCTGACGGCCGAAAGCCAGCACCTCGCCGATCCGGCGCTCCAGGAAGGCGCCGGTGATCTCCTGCCCCTCCGACCGGTCATCGAGCCAGACCAGCAGGGTCGAGGCATAGACCCCGGCCAGCAGCCCGCGCTTGGAGTAGTAGTTGATGTCGGTCGAGCGGTCGCCGGCCGCCCGCCACATCGCGTCGACGGTGCGGTGCAGTTGGCGCAAGCCCCGGCGCGACAGCGGCCGCAACGCCCGCCGCACCAGGTCGCGCCGGACCGCGTCGCGATAGGACAGCAGCAGGTCCAGGCGCACCGTCACCGCCCGGGCGATCTTCTCGCGCACCCGCAGGCTCTCGAAGGCCTCGCCCTCTTCCGCCAGCCGGGCCACCATCTCCCGGTCGGCCCAGTCGTGCAGATGGTCCGACAGCTCGGCGATCCCGCCGGGGACCAGGACAGCAACCTCGTCGAGGCCGAATCCGGCATCCTCGGCGCCGAGCTGCAGCGCCTGCCGGGTCCAGCCGTCGAAGGCGACATGCGGCAGCACTGCCAGCAGCAGGGCGTCGCGCTCGGCCGTCTTATCGCTTGGGTCGGTCATGGGGATTCCCTCAGGCTCTGTCGGCGAGATGGTGCGCCTCGGCATCCACTGCCAGGTCGGTCAGGTCGCGCAGCCGGTCGAGATACAGCACGCCGTCGAGATGGTCGACCTCGTGCTGCACCACGCGGGCGTGCAGCCCTTCGGCCTCGCGCTCGATCACCTGGCCGTCGAGGCCGAGGCCGCGATAGCCGATCCGGCGCCAACGCGGCACCAAGCCGCGGAAGCCCGGGATCGACAGGCAGCCCTCCATCCCGACCGCGATGTCGTCGGCCAGCGGCGCGATCTCCGGATTGATCAGCACGGTCGGCCCGTCCGGCGCCGGCGGCTCGCCCTCCTCCTGCCGGCTCGCCGGCACCTCGAACACGATCAGGCGCAGCGGCCGGTACACCTGCGGCGCGGCCAGGCCGATGCCCGGCGCGTCCCGCATCGTCTCGATCATGTCGGCCGCCAGCCGCGCGATCTCGGGGTCGCCCGGATCGGCCACCGGGTCGGCGATGCGGCGCAGCACCGGATGGCCCATGCCGACGATCTTCAACAGCGTCACGATCCCATCTCCCGCTTCACCGCCATCGCGTGCGCTGAAGAAGATGCAGCGCGAAGGCATCTTCCGGGAGATGAAGCTTCGTCGCAACGACGAGAAGCCGTCTGGGAAGGGCGCCCGCGAGCAGGCCGAGGCGGTGCGCCGCGCCCGCAAGACGGCGGCCAAGCGGCCCGATCGCGAGGGCTACTCTGCCATGGCAGAGTAGCCCCGGCGCCGACGACGATGTCATTCCCCGCAGAGCTGATGTAGGAATCGGGTAAGGCGCCGCCCGCAGGGCGGCCGCCGGCAACGAAACCCGGGGGAAACATGCTCATCGGCGTGCCGAAGGAAATCAAAACCCACGAGTACCGTGTCGGCCTGACCCCGAGCTCCGTCCGCGAGCTGGTCCATCACGGTCACAGCGTCATCGTCCAGACCGGTGCCGGCGCCGGGATCGATTTCGGCGACGACCGCTACCGCGCCGCCGGGGCGGAGATCGTGCCCTCCGCCCAGGAGATCTTCGACCGCGCCGAGATGGTGGTGAAGGTCAAGGAGCCGCAGCCGGACGAGTGCCGCATGCTGCGCCGCGGCCAGGTGCTGTTCACCTATCTCCATCTCGCGCCCGACCCCCGCCAGACCGAGCTCTTGATGAAGTCGGGCGCGGTCGCGATCGCCTATGAGACCGTGACCGATGCCCGCGGCGGCCTGCCGCTGCTGGCGCCGATGAGCGAGGTCGCCGGCCGGATGTCGATCCAGTGCGGCGCCCATTGCCTGGAGAAGATCCAGGGCGGCCGCGGCATGCTGCTGGGCGGCGTGCCCGGCGTGCCGGCGGCCAAGGTGGTGGTGCTGGGCGGCGGCGTGGTCGGCACCAATGCGGCGCGCATGGCGATGGGCCTCGAGGCCCATGTCACGGTGATCGACAAGTCGCTGCAGCGGCTGAAGGAGCTGGACCTGCAGTTCGGCGCCGAGTTGAACACCATCTACTCCACCGTCGACTCAATCGAGGAGTACGTCACCGGCGCCGACCTGGTGATCGGCGCGGTGCTGGTGCCGGGCGCCGCGGCACCGCGGCTGGTGACCCGCGCCATGATCGCGAAGATGAAGCCCGGCTCGGTGGTGGTCGACGTCGCCATCGACCAGGGCGGCTGCTTCGAGACCTCGAAGCCGACCACCCATGACGACCCGACCTATGTGGTCGACGGCGTGGTGCATTACTGCGTCGCCAACATGCCGGGCGGCGTGGCGCGGACTTCGACCGTGGCCTTGAACAACGCCACCCTGCCCTTCGCCCTGGCGCTGGCCGACAAGGGCTATCGCCGGGCCTGCCTCGACGACCCGCATCTGCGCGAGGGGCTGAACGTCCATTCCGGCCAGATCACCAACAAGCCGGTGGCCGAGGCGCTGGGCCTGAACTACGTGCCGACCGAGGTGGTGCTGCGCGCCGCTTAGCCGGATTCGGGATTTGACGTGTTGCCTCTCCCGCTTGCGGGAGAGGTCGGACATCCTGTCCAACCCGGATAGAGAGGTAACAGAATAGACCGGATGGATAGGTGACAGCTCTGATGTCGGCAGGGAGGGCCTGCCGATGCCTTGGGAAGAGAGCTGCGCGATGGATCAGAGAGYGTCGTTGATCGGAGACTGGCTGGGCGGGGAGTGGACGGTGCTGGAGCTGTCGGAGCGCTACGGGATCAGTCGGAAGACGGCGTACAAATGGATCGATCGGTATCGGCTGGAGGGATCGGCGGGGCTGTTRGAGCGGAGCCATGCGCCGCGGGTGCACGGCCGATCGACGCCGGTGGAGCTGGCGGCAGCGATCATCGAGCAGAAGCTGGCGCGGCCGAGTTGGGGTCCGCGCAAGATCATCGCGAAGCTGGAGGAGCGCTATCCGGAGGCGGCTTGGCCGGTGCCGTCGACGGCGGGTGAGATCCTGAAGCGTGAGGGCCTGGTGCAGCCGCGGCGTCGGCGCCATCGGGTGCCGGCGACGCTGGGTGGTCTGACGGTGGCGGAGCGGCCGAACCATGTCTGGGCGACAGACCACAAGGGCTGGTTCCGGCTGGGCAATGGCGAGCGGTGCGAGCCGCTGACGATCGGCGACGGCTATGCGCGGTATCTGCTGGGGCTGACGGCGGGCGACAGCACCCGCGGCGAGGAGGCGCGAGAGGAGTTCGAGCGGAGCTTCGAGGAGAATGGTCTGCCCGAGATCATGCGGTCGGACAACGGTTCGCCGTTCGCCTCGCCCGGTGTCACCGGGCTGACGCGGCTGAGTGCCTGGTGGGCGAAGCTGGGCATCCGGCACGAGCGGACGGCTCCGGGCAAGCCGCAGCAGAACGGGCGTCAGGAGCGGTTCCATCTGACCTTGCTGGAGGCGATCGACCCGCCGGCGGCCGACCGGGCGGCCCAGGTCGCGCGCTTCGCCGAATTCCGGGCGTATTACAATCATGAGCGGCCGCACGAAGCTTTGGGGCAGACGCCGCCGGCCCGGCGCTATCAGCCGTCGCCGCGGCCATTGCCGAAGCATCTGCCGGAGCCGGAGTATCCCCGGGAAGCCGATATCCGCCGGGTGCGCTCGAACGGCGAGATCAAGTGGGCGGGCGATTTCCTGTTCGTGTCCGAGGTTCTGGTTGGCGAATGGGTCGCCATCGAGGAACACGAAACCGGCGAGCTGCGCATGCGCTTCTACAACACGCCGATCGGGGTGATCGACCCCCAGCAGAAGCGACTGTGGCGAGTTGGGGCGCCTGCGCGC